>WJMC01000074.1 GCA_014728145.1 Candidatus Zixiibacteriota bacterium
TTGTTACCCTGGTGATATTTTTGATCCCCCACAGTGTCCTCGGCTCCGAGATCGATTACACCCAGATGGAAATGGTAAAAGAATAATATTGGTACATTGATGCTTCTTGAAAGTGCCCGGTTGACCTGCCGATATGAGGAAGGCACTGGTGAAACGCCCTGCACGCCAGACGAAATCATGCAAATCCATTTTTAGCACAATATTGTACTTGACATACCATTCTATTCATATTGTTATTGCCAAAGCGGTTCAGATCCATAGTACATACACCCCGGCCCGCCATCGGATTTGAACGCTTCTGATTGACTAACGTAAAAATACTGTAGCGTCATTGTTATGTTCTGTTTAGCAGAAGGACAATTATATTTTAACTAAGGGAGGTCTTATGGGACGATTAGTAAGTTATGCAAATATTAAAACTCTTGGAGGTGGTTTATGAAGATGATACTTGCAAACTGTTTTTAAGTATCGGTGTTGTATTTATGTTTGTCTTTTTAAATTGTGATGATCAAATTATTGATAAACCGCATCCAGGATTTGTTCATGGTTATGTCTATGAGGCTGATTCAAATGAGCCCGTAGATTCCGCTAGAGTCTATTTCAATCCCGAAAGTGACTTAATATATACTGATGCAAATGGATATTATCTTATTTTTTCAGGGATTGATTGAGCGAAATCGGGAATAATCCGTCTATTTGGATGTAAAGCACATTAGAGATATTATTCTATTCATGAGCAAATGTACAAAACATGGCAACACTATGATCTGAAAGAGATATGAAATGAAAATATTCAAACTAATTACTATTATTATGCTAACTTTTCTTCCCTGCCTTTTAGGAGAAAATAAGACAGAATCAGAATTGCCTACGGGTGATATTATGGTGGCTGCTGAATGCTGTTTTTTACGGCCTTACGAATTTGGACTTAGATTGGAGCTCAATAAACTTCCCGATCCCAGCACGGGTGAATATCCACCAGATTTATTCGAAAGAAAAGACTGGTACGAATATCTGAAAGATTCAATTGGCGATAGTGCTGATTTAGTAAAATACTACCTATTTGATTCTTTAAATGTAATAAAGGCTCTAAATGGAAACTTTAAAGGATTACCATTCAGGAAAGCTGTAACCGATTCATTAGGAAGATATATCTTTCACGATGTTCCGATTGGACGATATCAATTGATATGTTACGAAAGGAAAGAATTTGATCCGGAAAAGGAGCTTTCTGATAGTCTGTATTCAGAACGAACTGATTTTCCAATCGAGCCTTATAGTGATATTATTCAAGGTTTGATTGATACACTCGGTATTGATAGTGCCAAAATCGCACTTAGTACAGGATTCCGAGATGATAAAAGCCCTTTAAATAATAGATCTTCATATAGAACTACTAGATCTTCATGTGGTGCTGGAATCATGAATGGTATTCGAGTTGCACCAGATAGTACTGCAGAAGTAAGAATGGATTGTAAAGTATATACTGAACAAAGTCCGATTGGGCAATTACAATTCGATAAATGGAAAGAAAATTATAGAAGAAAGGAGAAATGAGCCTGATATAAATTATGCTTTCGGCGAAGATGATCCGCCAGTTCCTGTCACTGCTTGCGGTGATGCAAATTCAGATGCGTCCGTGGATGCCTCCGATTCAGTATATATCATTAACTTTATCTTTGCCAGCGGTAACCCACCCGGTGACTGTGGCACCGGATCATGGGGAGACGAAGACTGCTGTCCCTATGAATAGATTTCA
Source organism: Candidatus Zixiibacteriota bacterium (assembly GCA_014728145.1). Lineage (NCBI taxonomy): Bacteria > Pseudomonadati > Candidatus Zixiibacteriota > Candidatus Zixiibacteriota bacterium. Next base: position 1,760 of record WJMC01000074.1, read on the forward strand.
TGTTCGGGTAAACAACAAAACAGGAAAGCATCAATAACAAAGACCCCGCCGAACTGGCGGGGTCTTTTTTGGAGGCTTTCGCGATATTATTTAGATCCGTTGGGATTTCCGGTATTCATGAAATTGATCGAACTCTTCAGCAGATCGAGCGCGTATTCTGTGTTATGCACGCCCAGCGAACGATCTTCATAGACGAACAACCAGTTGAATACCGCACCGGCGGAATCGGCCGATACTGTGACATCGGTCGGATGTTGGTTTTCCAGGAGTCCGGCGGTTTCGAGAATATCCTCGAGCTCATCCAGAAGTCCCTTGACCTCCATCTGCACACCTTCATCCGAATCACCATCGCCGTCCAGATCATCGACATCATAGGCAAAATCGGACAGACCATTGTTATGACAGTTCTCGGTGTTGCACCCGGTCAGGTTGTAATGCTCTTTTTCCTCATCGTACATACCCCATGAATGACCGCCCAGGGTGTAATCTGCCGAGGCCGACATGTGGCAGTCGACACAACCGTCGATGGTGGCGTTGGTATGGGCTGAATTGTCGTAATCGTAACCTGAGTACTCATAGGCATTGGAACCAGCGAGCATATCGGCATGATTGGAGTGATGCGGTCCCCAGCGCAAACTGAGCGTGACATCACCGGTGATCTCGCGGATATCCTGACGGCTCTGATGACAGGAAGCGCAGATATTAGAATTGCCCTTATCATACGAGGTGCCATCCATAAGTGCGACCGCGTCGGTTACCCGCACACCCAGGTTACCTTTCGTATGAGGCTCATGACAGGTAAAACATCCGATCGCGGTGAAATCGGTATACTCCTCATCGACACCAACGGTATTCGTCAAGAAACCTTCATTGGTATGACATTTTTCGCAGGCGCCATAATACGGAGCGTTGTAGCTGTTGCGGTCGATATTATCACCGGAGGCGTGCTGGGAGCCTTTCCATTGCTCCTCAGCCGCTGTCAGGTCCAGATCCTGGTCGGAATGACAGGAAAAACACTGGGTGGCATCAGCCGCCAGCGATCCGCCCGATTCATTGACTATTTTTCGTTCGCATCCAATTAAGATCATCGCGGCGATACTGATCAGAACCAGTCCGATCATCAATAACTTTCTCATAGAGGTCCTCCCTATAAATCAAAATGCTTGATTATTTTCATCTCAACGATATTGGCCGTATAGTACTTGTCACGCACAAGGAAATCATCGAAGTTATGAACGTTATATTCTGCTTCAAGACTCAGGCCCGGAATCAATTCATAAGAGCCGGTAAACCTGAGGATGATGCTCTCGACATCGAGGTCCCGTTGCGAACGATAGTAAGTCAGTCCGATGCCACCTCTCAGCCCGCGATAGATTTCCGATGAAAAATCACCGAAGACTGTATGATCTGTAAACTCGAAATCGTCTACACGATTAAGGTAGTCGCCCATTGCAAACTGGTATCCGATATCAAAAAGCCCCAGCCCGGGCCACTCGAGGCTGTAAATGCAGTCGAACGCACGGTAGTCGATCTCGGTGCCGAGGTTGTCGTTTTCACGTTTTTTGTTGGCATACTTCATTTTCAGACGGCCGTATTCGGCCAGGTCGAGATTGGCCCGCAGATCATGACGACTGCGGTCTTCATCGCCAACCAGCCGACTGCCCTCCTGAATTTCCTCGGCGGTCATCCCGAAACTGGCGCGCAGTTCGAGCCATTCGGCAGCCATCACCCAGCCGGAGAAATAGAACGAGTTCGAATTCACCTCGTCCTCGAAATCATCGTTAATACCATGCTGGTACCCGACAGTCAGACCACCTGTACCGAGCCATGATTTCCCGAGATAGACAGCGTTGGTAATATCATCGGTGGCCACATAATCGCTGTCCGAGGATGACCGTTCGAACACGAACTCATAGCGCAGGCTGAAGCTTTGAGGCAGGTCAACACGGGCACCACCCCATCCGCGATTGGAACTGATGGTAAATTCGCTCTGGTCGTACTTGCTTTCAAAGCGATGAAATCCTCCAAACAGCGCCATGCGAACAGCTCCCAAATCCGGTAATCTAAACTTGCCGCGTGCCTTGAATTCGGTTTTGGTACGGTTGTAGTCGGAATTTTTGAGATCATTGAAGTTCACAAGACCGGCCTCGGCCAGAAACCATACACCACGATTGCAGTTATAACGAATTCCTCCCGAGTAACGAGTGTACTCGTAGTCAATATTTTTAGTCACTGCACCGGGATCGGGATCGAACAACTCGGTTACATTGCCGGACCTGCCGACAAAACCTCCCGTTCCCCACAGCTTGAGCTTCTTATGCGGATATATCCACAGCCTGCCACGGTTTGTATGGCGACGAGTATAGCTGTCGCCTTCGAAATCATACACCCGGCGATACTGGTTATGGCTCAAACTCAGGCCCCAAAAACCGGCCTGCCTGACACTCAGGTAGAGGTTGCGATTGTTCAGGATTATATTTTTCAGTTCAGCCGATACAGTAAGGTCATTGTCAAAGCGGTAGCTGAAATCAGTCAACGAAATACCCGGACCTTCATACAGATTAAAAGTCGGCTGATTTACACCCCTATTGCCATCTTCGTCGAGATAGAGATAGCTGAGTGAGAAATTGCCCGAACCGGAAGAAGCAAACAACCCGGTCACAATTGAAAGAACCGTCAGGACAATAACATTATATATGAATCGAATCCTCATCATCCCTCCTCAACGTTTGAAATCGTGGCACTCATAGCAATCCACCGGCATCTTCATCCCCAGGTCAGGGTCAAGAAGAAGCGGGTTGTGGTTGGAGCCGTGAATTTGGCTGTGGCAGTCGATACAGTTGTTGCGCGCGGCCAATCCGGCATGAGCAGTCCTGTGTCCGGCCGGTACGATATGACACTGACGGCAGGTTCCGTCGCCAGCCTGTTTCAACAGCCGATCGTTGGGCGCACCGTGGGGATCATGACATTCACTGCAACCGGAACCCTCAACCAGGTGCGAATAAACCACCGGGTGTTCATGAATATACGGGCCGGCTACTTCGTAATGACAATCCTGGCAGACCCAATCCAGCCCGGCCGTCATCCGGGGATCTTCGATCTCTCCCGGATAATGGCAATCGCTACAACGGATATTGCCAGACTCGAGTGGATGGCTGGAAGGACGATTGAATTTCAACGCCACTCCATTGTGGCAGGTCGTACAGTAATTGTCGCTGTCGTCTTTCACCAGGTAGCGGATATCGTTGTCATGAACTTTATGACAGCTCGAACAACCAAAATCCTGCCGGAAATGAGGGTCAGTGGTGACTATGGCGGCCTGGTGGGAAGTTTGATGGCATCCCGCGCAGAGCTCAGCCTGCTCAACAGCGGAGAGCTCATGGCCGGAGACGATCGTTTCCGGGCTCGGTTCCTCCAGATGAGCCTCCCAGCCGGGATGACAACTGATACATCCGAGAGCGAGCGGTGCCTTGCTTTCTGGATCGGTAACCATGCGGTGAACCGATTTCTCGAGCGACTTGCCCATCTCAGTATGGCATTCGAGACAGAGCTCGCTCTCTTCAATTAATTTCGCATTGGAAAAGTCCGTGCGCGCAACTACCGAAGAGAACGACAGCAAAACTCCCAGCAAGATAGCGAATACCCGGAGCAGTGGTCTGTTTCGCAATTAACCTCCCTGTATAGATTCAAGATGTATTACGATATTAGAAACTGCCGAGAATAACCCGACAGATAACCGATTTCGCCCCTGCGGAAATAGATTCAGAAAATATCTGTTTCTCCCACCGTTTATAATCTACATCTATTACTTATATACGCAACACCTTTTACAGCTATTTGCCTGGAATGTTTATAAAATTCGTAAAGAATGTCAAGTGAAAAAATATAACAGGATATATATAATCCGGTATTCGCGGAGTGGTGTAGATTTGACATGGTGGTATCGGCTGATATGAGGTAGAATCTACCCTCTGGCCTGACAGTTATCCGATGTCTTCGATTCTTTTGTTGTGCGACAAGGAATTACAAAATTTGATTTTTCTTCGAAAAGGGCACACCACTTGCAACCATATTATATTAGAATAAAGAAACCGGTCTATAAACACTCGAGACGAGTTCAATAGATTTGGTTTACTTTGAAAAGGGTGAATTGGGGAGACATTGCGGCCGTCTCCCCTTTTCAGATGAAATCAAGACTATCTATAATATAGTCTCCTTACCAAAACTCTGTCCGGCTTTTTGATGAGAGCCGGACAGTTTTGTTTTGGTCGTTTAACTATCCAGCCAGACTGTATCATCGGGAGAGGCATTGGTCTTAAAAACAAGTATCCGAAAATCTTCGGAGGAGGCATTTTTGACGCTGTGTACATCATCCGGTTCAGTGATCATCATATCACCTGTTTTGAGCACTCGCTCGAGTTCGTTGATCGTGAATGTCACCTCGCCCGAAATAACATAATAGTATTCATAAGTCTTCTCATGATAATGAGGCGCAACATAAGCACCCGGTTTGATTTCGACCACCTGCGCCAGGCAACCCTCACATTCGATTTCCTCCGGTGAAGCCAGGACCTGTTTTTTGTACCCTTTGCCCTCGATCCAGCCATCAGCCTTGATTTCTATTGCCTTCATAATTTTCTCCCTTCTTGTCAATGCCCTCGAAACATTAGCGTTAGAGTTGCATATATTTTAATAAATCAATAGATTACCTCTTGAGCCTGCAAATCTATATCATCTTTTGTTTAAAGGAGTATAATATGCGAAATAATGCCAAAGTTGCAAATCTGATTATATTTTCGCTTCTTGTTTTAGTTTCTGCAGTTGCCGATCTCTCCGCACAGCCTGAGGGCGATATCCTAGTTTTGGGGGAAACTGCCAGACTATATTCCGATATTCTCAAAGAGGAGCGACACTTATTGGTTTATATGCCGATCGGTTACGAAACCGGGCAGGGAAATTTCCCTGTGATGTTTCTTCTGGACGGCAGTACTCATTTCCATCATGTGAGCGGAATCTGCAATTTCCTGACCCGGCAAAACCTGATGCCCCCGACTTTGATAGTGGCCCTGATCAACACCGACCGTACACGCGATTTTACACCCTCAAAAGACGAAAGCCGGGAATATGGCGAGCTTCCCACAGCCGGCCGGGCAGATACCTTTTTGGCATTCTTTGAGCAGGAGCTGATCCCTTTCGTGGAGAAAAATTATCGCACCCAGCCTCATCGCACACTGGTTGGACATTCCCTCGGAGGACTGTTCGCGATCAACGCGATGTTCGAAAAACCGGAGCTGTTCGATGCCTACATCGCTATCAGTCCGACCTTCTGGTGGGATGATGAGATCCTGAGGCGCAAGGCCAAAAGATACTTCCGGCAGAATCAACCTCTGGAGAAATTCCTGTACATGTCTCTTGGCGATGAGGGCCGGAGGATGCAGACCGCGGCTGAGCGGTTCATCGAATACTTTGAAAGTGAAGCGCCTGAAGAGCTTGACTGGAAGTTTGTTTCGATGTCTGCAGAGACCCACGGCACCACCCCCCACCTGACAGTCTATCGCGGACTTCTGAGCCTCTACCGAAACTGGCAACTGCCCGAGGGGGCACTCGATTCCAGCCTGACCTTTGTCGAGAGCCATTACAACAAATTGAGCCGGCGCTATGGTTACGAGATCCAGATTCCCGAACGAACGATCAATATCATGGGGTATCGCGCGCTGGGTAACGAAGATTTTGACCTCGCGGTCAGCTTGTTTAAACTCAACGTCGAAAAATATCCGCACTCGGCCAATGTCTACGACAGCCTGGGAGAATGCTATGAGGCGATGGGTAAGCCGGGACTGGCACTACAAAATTACCGCCAGGCAGTTGAACTGGGAGAAGAAAACGATGATCCCAACCTTCCGATCTACGAAGATCATCTCGAAAAACTGAAAGCCCAAAACGACAAGGATATGTGAGTTACTTGTATAAGAAAAAGGCGGTCCGCTGTTGGACCGCCTTAATTATATCAAAGATCTGTATAGACTACCTGTTTTTTCTGCGCAGGATACCCACACCGGCCATACCCAGACCCAGAAGAATCAGGGTTGACGGCTCAGGAACCACGTTGAAGTCCTTTTCCAGAAGATCATTACCGCATTCCATAGTCATGTGAACATGCACGGTATTGAAATCGAAAGTTCCAAACATAGACTTGGAAATACGATATTCGGTGATCCAGGTGTCGGTCTGACCGGCAAACATCGGATCGGTTTCGAAATCCAGCTCTTCGGTCATGACCATATCGACGGAGCCCAGGAGAGTACCGTTGACCATCTTGTAGGCACCAGCCTGATTTCTGATATTGGCGTTGTTGCCATAAGTTCCCTGAGCGGAGGGGATATAAGCCCAGCTGTCGACATCATACAGGTTTCCGGTTTCGTCGATCGCATAATCATACATGCTTCCATCAAAACCGAAGAATAAATGACCGCGCTCGAAATTTTTGTCGAAAACGGTCGAATAAGCGGCTAAACCAAAAGAGGCAGTGTTCGAGAAATACAAGTAATCATTGTCAGCGGCAAAATTGGCGCCCTCGATATCATACTTCTCACCGCCATCCGGTTCTTCACCCGGTGAGGGTGTCTCACCAATGTAAACACCATTCTGCCATCCGAAATCGATATCGGAAGTGTTCTGGTGCTCATCGAAATAGGAACCGTAGGAATTGCCAAAATCATGGTAGTTCCAGCTGTAACCCATAGCGGATGCACTCAGCGCAAACACCAAACAGGCGGCCAGAATCATCAGTTTTTTCATTTGAAATCCTCCTATGTAATCAAAAACAATTCATTCTGACCTTTATATTAAGCAAATATCGTGCCGTAGAGAATTGTTTTTCCAGAAAGTCGCATTAGTATTTTCTTGCAGCACAACAGGTTATAAAAACTACCCTGAACATCCCCCTTAAAAAAATTTAGAAATACCCGAGATTGTAAGCGATTCCGACACCCTTAATTGAGTGATTCAATGAAGCGTCTCTAATTCATTATAAATCAGTATGTTATAAGTGTGTGGTGCGATGTCAGAATTTTAAACAGTTTTTCGATAGGAATGTATACTGTAATTGTATTGTTTTATGGGTGATCAGCCCGGTTAAAACCCGGGTAATCAGATAAAGTTGTCCAGCGTTTTTTCAAGATCGTTAAGCTTGTCGTAAACTTTCAAGGCACTTTTTTTCGCCGCTTCGAACATCCCGGATATGGTCAGATCTTCGTTTTTGAGATCTTTATTGGTGAGCGATTCGAGTAGCTTGCCGTTTAAATCATAGATTCCCATGAAATCCATTTCGACACGCAGATTTGTCTTCCCTATATCTGTAATGAAGTTTTCACCATCCAGCTCACGCCATTCGATATTGCCTTTGCGGGTCTGGTAGAGGATTTTTTTTAGAATTCCGATAGTTTTTTTCTTTGTTTCCATGACTTGTCTCGCGGTAAAAGTTTACTTGTTTGTATCCACATAAATATTATTCGGAAGGTTATTCTCAGCAGTTTAACGCTTTTGGCTCTTATTGCCGAATTTCTGCAAATTTAACATGGATTGTTTGATTCTGGCAAAATGAATCTTGTTATTTGCTGAAGAGCAATTGACCGATTGGATCGGGTCGTCGGCAAAGCAGGATCATGAGAACGGACGGAATTGTATCAGATTTCGACCGCTATAGAACACAGAGAGGGAACGACTCGAGTCATTCCCTCTCATTGAAAATCAGTTTTCAGATTTAAGTATTAAAAGCCTCTCCGGCCACCGCCACCGCCGTAGCCGCCGCCACCGCCACGCGGCCCACGGTCTTTTCTTGGCCGGGCTTCGCTGACGTTTAAGTTGCGGCCACCCAATTCGGTATCGTTGAGTCCGTTGATCGCGGCCTCAGCTTCCTCGCTGGAAGGCATCTCGACAAATCCGAAACCTCTCGATTTACCGGTATACTTGTCGCTGATAATGTTGACTTTTTCGACTTCTCCATAGCTCTCGAAAGCCTGGCGAAGTTCGTCCTCTGTCAGATCGAACGAGAGGTTTCCTACGTAGATATTCATGCTAAAAACTCCAGACATTGAAACCTGCCCCTCAAGCTCCGCTAACTTACTCTCTCTGAGCCCGGAGGAGGTCTCAGTTAAACCTGAACAAACCAGCCCATATTTCCAAGATTCACTTGTTTTAGATCTTGTAAAAGCGGTATGGCTCGATCACTGTACCTGAAAATACCGCAAACCTGCGACTTGTCAAGTGAAATTATCGTTATGATTGCCTATAGCACATAATATCAAGAATTATAACATAATACCGAAACATAATAATACCCAAACAGGAATATCAGCTATACATTGTAAAAGCCGTTCGGACTGACATAGATGAGACAGATATCGATTTTGTTGAATTTCAGGGCAAAAACAGGAACATCTGCTCAAATTGCGATGTTCAGTTTCAAAAGTGGGGAGCATATAGATTGAAGAAAGTTTTTGTTTATTCCATACTGCTTCTGATCGGCCTGATTATATCCCAGTTCATGACCGAACTGGCCGGGGACAGCTATGACACGGTTTACGAGGTATTGCGTCTTCTGACCGTTTTCTGCCTCGGGTTTATAATGATCCATGTCGGTTATGAATTCGAGATTGACCGCAACAACCTCAAATCCTACGCTGTCGACTACGGTGTGGCCGCAACCGCCGCCGCTTTCCCGTGGTTATTCGTAGCGGGTTATTTCGTTTTCGTCATGTCCTCCAGTTCGGCCTGGGGCTCATTCGACACCTGGAAGGAAGCCCTTCTTGCGGGTCGCTTTGCCGCACCGACCTCGGCCGGGATACTGTTTTCTATGCTGGCGGCGGCCGGGTTATCGATCACCTGGGTTTTCCGTAAGTTGCGGATCCTGGCGATCTTCGACGATCTCGATACCGTGCTTTTGATGATTCCGCTCAAAATGATGATGGTCGGATTCAAGTGGCAGCTGGGTGTGATAGTGATCATTATGGTTGTCTTTCTATGGTTTGCCTGGCGCTACATGCACCTCTGGAAGATACCGATCTCGTGGCCGTGGGTGATGGCTTACTCATTTATCCTGACGGCCATAATTGAAATCATCTATCTCGGAAGCAAGATGTTCGACGAGGTTGTGACGATACATATAGAAATCCTTCTCCCAGCTTTCGTCCTGGGTGCCATGATTGCCCGTCCGCCAGGAAGCGATCCTCATTCCGATGATGCCAGAAACGGTCACCAGGAAGGACCGGAAAGTCCCGAGGAGCAGAAAGTATCCACCTATGTCTCGGGTGCTTTTATGGTTTTAGTGGGCCTTTCGATGCCTTCTCTGGCGAAAGCTCTCGGTTCACAGGCCGGCGCTGATATGACCGCTTCGACTATCGCGATTCATGTCCTGATCGTCACAGTACTGGCAAATCTGGGTAAGATGTTTCCGGTCTTTATGTATCGTCGTGAAGCCACCTTCAAGGAGAGACTGGCGATCTGTATCGGAATGTGGCCTCGTGGTGAAGTCGGAGCCGGAGTGTTGGTGGTGTCTTTGTCTTACGGTATCGGCGGTCCGATGATCGCGGTGGCAATGCTGTCACTGGCTTTAAACCTGTTTTTGACAGGAGTTTTTATCCTGGTGGTGAAACGGCTCCTGGCCGATGTAAAAGTACTTGATCACTCCTGATTATCCTGCAATTCTGCTTCATGTAATCGGTATAAAGCCGTTGACAACAGTTGACGAAGACTATATTATAAATCCGCACATATCCGGAGGAGTGGCTGAGTGGTCGAAAGCGGCGGTCTTGAAAACCGTTGTACCGCGAGGTACCGTGGGTTCGAATCCTACCTCCTCCGCTTTAAGTTGTAATACCACAACAAGACGCACCAAATAAGCGGAAAAGTTATTTGACATCCCAAGTCGCTAATCTGCTGTAATGCAAAGATTTATCCAGAACCTAAAAAGCACAAGCGAGAATTGAAAGTGATAACTGGAGGATTTTTCCGATTACCTAATAAGAAACAATACTATTGAAATCTAACTGACAAATAATCATTTATAGCGGCAAAATACAGACCCGATTCTTTTACTGGTTCTTTCAGGGTCCGTTTCCAGATGTCTGCATATAGAAGCACCTGCGGGGAGTATTTTTTGACTGCTGATTGGATTGTGTGCGAGGTTACGATATCTGTTTTATAGTCGACTATAACCCAGCCGTCAGGTTCATGGAAAACCAGATCTATTGCACCTCGGATTAATGTTGGGAGTGAATTTGACTCGGATTCGTCAAGGCAGATTTCAAACGGGAATTCTGTGAATCTTCTATCGCTTTTCATAGCTCGCTTCCAGATATTGGACTGAATCACTGATTCGACAAGTTCGACCGCGCTGGAAGCCAGGCCCGAATCGAGATCGTTTTTTCGCATTTCCTCTTTTGCAATCCTATTCAAATCAAGTTCGGGATTTAACAGAGAATACTCGAGTATTGCATGGATCGCTGTGCCCCATTCAATTCCATGTTGACCTCCCTCGACTGCAAGAGATTCGATAACTTCTGATGTATCGCTATCAATTATCGTATCAGCTTGACCGATCTTTGTCATCCACTCTGGAGCATAATCCTTTGCCGTATAAGATTGGTAGGTCGGTTTTCTTATCAGATCACTGTTTTCCAGAATAGATTTTTCAGCATACTCGATCTCCTCCGGTAAAATCAGTTGCTCTTCTGCCTGGGGTGCTCTTTGAGAACCGGGATCCGGGATCTCATTTTTTGACTCGATATATTCATCGAAATATTTCCAGGGATTTGTGTTATTGCGTTTATTCTTTTGGGTTATGATCAAAACCGATTTGGCTCGGGTAGCGGCGACATAGCGTAGCCGTAGTTTTTCAGCTGATTCGAATTTTTCCTCTCTATCCGCTAATGCTTTCCAGTTTTTCGGATGGGCAACAGGAACAGTCCTGTATTGTCCTTCTCTCAGTGAGATTGCTAAATACCCCTTTGCCAGTTCACCCGAGCGATCGATATGGAAAGTTGACCCGAAGTCGTTTTCCCCGGATGGATCCGCTAAAAAGATTATCGGTGCCTCGAGCCCCTTGGCCTTGTGAAGATTCATGATCCGGACTGCGGGTTTTTGCTTCGACTTGATCGAGACGCCATCATATTTATCTTTTGCTTCTACCATCTCCCCCAATCGTTCGATCAGTTGGCTCAGAGTGGGAGTGTCTTTTTGCATCGTCCGCAGAATTTCAATCCCTTTTGCCAATCCGCCGGCTTCTATATCTCCTCCAGGTTTGATAGACGCGGAAA
>WJMC01000075.1 GCA_014728145.1 Candidatus Zixiibacteriota bacterium
GATACCGGACACTACTATATGCGGTAGCTCTATACCGAACAGCGTCACCTGTCAACCTCCGGCATTACAATATCAAATGAAGCGAAGATTGCCACCAGATCAGCGATTTTGCAGCCGGTGGATATCTCCGGAATAACCAGCAAATTATTATATGACGCGCCCCTGAGCTTGAGACGATAGGGCTTTTTCTTGCCATCAGAAACAATGTAGCAACCGAGTTCTCCGCGGGGCGCTTCAACACGGGCGTAATATTCACCTTCCGGGATCTTGAAGCTGGGTTTGATCTTTAAGGTCGGATCTCCTTCCGGGAGACCGTCCAGGGCCTGCTCGATGATCTTCACAGACTGCTTGATCTCCTCCAGGCGCATAAGATACCTGTCCCAGGTGTCACCGTTCTGACCGGAAGGAATATCGAATTCAAATCTGTCGTAATATCCGTAAGGATCGCCCTTGCGCACGTCCCATTTAACATCACTTCCGCGCAATGACGGCCCGGATACACCAAATTCAACCGCTGTATCTTTGGTCAATACTCCGACACTCTTGGTGCGGGTTAAAAATATCGGATTTTCATCCAGAAGAGCGTGATAATCGGCAATGACGGTGCGCATATGCTCGAGGAATTTACGGCACTTTTTCTCGAAATCGGGGCGGATATCCCTGGAGACACCACCGATCCTGATATAATTGTAGGTCAGGCGTTGACCGCAGGTTTCCTCGAACAAATCGATGATCATCTCGCGTTCACGGAGTCCATAGAGGAATGGTGTTATCGCCCCCAGGTCAAGCGCAAAAACGCCAAAAAACAGCAGGTGGGAAGCGATCCTCTGGAGTTCGCCGAAAATCACCCGCAAATATTCCGCGCGCGGAGAGACCTCGATCTCGCCTATCTTTTCAACCGAGAGAGCATAGACCCAGTCACACATCATCGAGGAGACATACTCGACCCGGTCCATAAACGGAGTAATCTGGTTATACACGCGATTTTCGACGATCTTTTCAATTGCACGATGGAGGTAGCCGATATAAGGTTCGACCTTGACGATGACTTCGCCGTCCATCGTCAATAGCAGACGGCAGACTCCGTGGGTGGAGGGATGCTGAGGACCCATATTGACCTGAAACTCTTCGGTCCGCAACTCTCCGGCAGTCGGGTTGTCAATATCTCTGTGTCTTTCTTCTGAATCTGCCATTGTTTTTAAAATTCGGGCATCTTGACGAAATCCTTGCCCTCGTCCCAATCCTTGCGCATCGGATAACCCTCGTCCCAGTCCTCGACCAGGAGAAAGCGTTCCAGTTTCGGGTGTCCCAGAATATTTATACCAAACAGTTCCCAGGCCTCTCTTTCGTACCAGTTGGCACCAGGAAACTGCTCAATGATAGTCGGTACTTCCGGCTTCTCACGGTCCAGTTTGACCTTGATTGTCAGCCGATGATCTTGTGTGGTGGAACAGAAATGGTAAACCATCTCCATACCGTTGTCAAGCAGGTCTACACCGGAGATAGACATGATGTAGTCGAGCGCCAGATCCTGATCCCCTTTTATGAATTGCGCGACCTCGGGCAGGGAAGCTGATTCGACTGCGACCGCGGCCTGCTCGGGATGGAGCTCGAGTTTCCGGACCTTATCCTGAAACTTCTCTGTCAGTTTACTTACTATCTGGTTGTTTTCCAAGATCGGAACTCCAATCGGACAGCTTTTCCTGCTTGATTTTATCCATCAATTTTATACAGCCCTCCATCAGCGATTCGGGTCTGGGAGGACAGCCGGGAACATAGACATCCACCGGGATAACTTTGTCAATACCCTTTAAGACGCTGTAAGTATCGTAATAGAACGGGCCCCCGCGAATCGCGCATCCACCCATCGCGAGGACATAGCGTGGCTCTGACATCTGTTCGTAAAGCACTTTCACACGCGGAGCCATCTTGTGCGTAATCGTACCGGCTACAAACATCAGGTCGGCCTGACGCGGTGACGCTCGGAAGATCATCCCCAGGCGGTCGAAATCATAACGCGAAGCGCCGGTACACATCATCTCGATCGCGCAACAGGCTGTCCCAAAAAGCAGGTACCACAGTGATGAGGCTCGCGACCAGTTCATTACTTTATCGAGCTGGGTCAACAGGATCGTACCCCCCGGCATTTTCTCCATAAAGACCGGAACTTTGGAAACTACACCCACTTCAATACTCCCTTCTTCCAGGCATAAACAAGTCCGTAAGCTAAAATGGCGATAAAGATAACCATCTCGATCAGCCCGAACCAGCCCAGGCTGTCGTAGACTACCGCCCATGGAAACAGGAAAACCGTTTCCACATCAAATATTACGAACATAAGCGCGAAAATATAGAAGCGAACATTGAACTGGACCCAGGAAGAGCCGATCGGAGGTTCGCCGCATTCATAGTTCTGGAGTTTGAGATTGGAGGGTCGGGCGGGCCGGATCATCTTCGCTACGAAGAGGGTTACCAGTACAAAACCTATTCCCGCGAGTAGAAAGACACCGACAGTTAAATATTGATCCAGCAAGTGACCTCCTCACAAGGTCATTTCCCGCCATCCGGAGATTGTGACCCTGTTCACAAAAGCAAGTATTACATAAAAAAGCTTTACTGTTATTTGTCAAGCTGTTTTTGGAATATTTTCTTACAGGAAGCGCAATCGTGGAAGAGTGGTTGAGGCTAAAACACAAAGAGGGGTGTCAACCCCTCTTTGTTATTCTATTTTTGACGCAGAAAGTGATTTCTGTTTCTGCATATCACCTGGTTTTATTGCCTGCGGCCCTGACTCAAAACATGAGTTTTCGGATGATTTTCATCAGTTGCCGCGACAGATTGATGCTTCTCATAACCGAAGTATAGGTGATCACCGCTTTTTCGCGCAGATCTTCTTCTGGAAGACCGATCGTCACCGGTTCGGGTTGTGAGCATGCCAGATCGTATTGGACGCATCGCGAGATTTCATCCGGGTCGCCATGCAGGTTTCTGGCTCGTTCGGCCAACCTGCGGACATCCTCGCCGAATAGCGCAATATCCAATGCTTTCTGGTTATCAATCGTAATCGCATTTTCCATCCGCTTATCTCCTTATAAGCAGACTCTTACGGCCTCCAGCCGATTAAGTCCGATCTAATAAATTGTTAATTGGCTTCTGATCCGCCTTATTCCTCCATCGACTGCTGGATCTGGTTCATGACCGCACGTTCCTGCTGAGAGAAAACCTTGGAAAGGTCAAGGAAGATCAGCAGGCGGTCTTCGAGCTTGGCGACGCCGCGGATATATTCGCTGTCGATAGAAGTGGCTATTTCCGGCGCCGGCTCGATAGTCGATTCCGGCAGGCGCAGAACCTCTGAGACGGCATCCACGATCATGCCCATAATCGAGCCGTCGATATCTATGACCACGATTCGTGTGTCCTTATCGTTGTCTTTGAGGTTGAGGCCGAAACGCTTGCGCAGATCGATAATCGGGATCACCTTGCCTCGCAGGTTGATTACGCCCTCGACGAAGTCGGGGGTGCGAGGAACCTTGGTGATTTCAACCAGACGGTTGATTTCCTGGACCTTGAGGATATCCACGCCGAATTCCTCTTCACCCAGTTTGAAGGAGACCAGTTGCAGGAGCTCTTCCCCAGTAGCTGTGGTCTTCTGATAATCGACCGAGGCTTCAGCTTCGAGATTGTTTCCTACGGTCATGTTTTTTCCTCCTCTATGTAGTAATGCTTTTTCTATCAGAATGTGAAGATGAATTCCCAGACGAGATGGCTGCGGTTGTCTTTAAAGTCGCCATCTTTGGTAACAAAGGTCTCTTCGTCTGACCAGGTATAGCGATATTCCAGCTCGGTGAATAAGCCGGTCGTAATCTCGTACCCGGGGCAAACCGTTAAACTGGAGAGTTTCTGATTCGACAGCGTGCGGCTGCCGTCCTGGTCATCGAAATAATCGAAACGGAACGTGGTGCCGAATTTCTCGGTGAAATCGTATCGCGTCATGACCAGAAATCCCCACCAGTTGGCATCGCCGGAACCGCTAATGGCGGAGTTCTCCTCCATGCCCCAGTTAAAGCCGCCACCGAAAGTCCACTGCGGGATGGTTTCGATCAGCATGTTCATATCGAAGATCATACGCTTGTCGCCCGGATTGTCGTCTTTTTCCGGGCCATAGAGACTCGACATGTTCAGTGTGGCACCTTCATACAGGTTGAAATTCAGTACCGCGCCGAAAGTCTTGTCGGAATTGTTGTCGGTATTGACATCCCAGCCATTGGCGACCAGCCCGCTGATCTGGCCGAATTCACCCAGAGGTGCACTCAGCATCATACCCACAAGGTTGGTGGGAGCGCTCAGCTGAGAGATAAAAGCTGTGGAATACTGGTAAAGATCGGGAGCATCGACACCGTCGAAACCGACCGGCGCATTGTACTTACCGAAAGTGAACTGGATGCCTTCGGTGCCCGGAATGGTGTAGGCGAAATAAGCCTGCTCCAGATTGAACTGATAGTCCGAGGGAGTGTTGGAAAGCATCTCGATATCAGCCCGAACCTCCAGTTCATCGCCGAAATTCTTCATGAAATCGACCTCGGCCTGCTCGACCGCGGTTTCGTTTTCATGGGCATTGAAATCAGAGATGTTGGTGGCGTCCACATAACCGCTGATTTCAGGAATCATGGAAGCATAGTTACTCTCGTCTTCGACCTGATACTCGTTTTCGTTGATCGTGCTCCTGAGCTCATCAATCAGGTCCTCGATTTCAGCCACGTATTCTTCTCCTGCAACCGCTTCGCTGCGGCCGGAGGTAGAAGCCATACGCGCTTCCATGGCGGCCAGGCGGGCAGACTGTTCTTCTACCAACGCGGCCAGTTTGTGATATTTCAGGCTCATATTGCGGGTCTCGGCCAGGTTGACCTGGTTTTCTGACAGGTTATTCATCTTTCTTGCCAGGCTGGCCATAGACTTTTCGAGCTGATCAAATTTTTTCTCATAAGCTGCGGTAGTCACTGGCTTTCTTTCTGAAAGCATCTGGCGAATCTGCTCGATTTCGACTCGCAGTTGTTCGATCTGGTTTTCACGGTTTTCAGTTTCTCTCTCAACCATCGCTTTGAGATCCTGCTCCAGATCTTCGACGGCATTCATGAGCTGTCCGTAATTCTGCGCCACAGCCATAGTACACGGCAGTACCAGCACAGCAATCATCAGCCCCATAATCGCCTTCTTAAACATGTACCCTCCTTTGTGCATGGAAAAGTATATACGGTATACACTTTTAGTTTTTCGTGATATTGGAGTTATCGGACGGAGCTTTAAAAGGTTTAGGTTTCTGATCGGTTTTTAACCGTCTGAAAAAATGATTTAAATGCCTGCAAGCATTGAGGATAGTTTTGCGCATGATTTGCAGTAGAAGATAGAAATTTCTTCAGAGCGTTACTATTCAGTCAGTTTGCCTGCGTTTCATTCCAATAACAATCGGGAGTGGCATCGGCATTTCGCGCAAGCTTTTGAGAGGCATTGGATTATTGCTGAATCCATGCATGTCGAGTGAGAGCCTGCCAAGTTCGACATAGAGCGAGGCATGGCGACCACCTTCCAAATACATCATCGTCTCCAACTCCGGTTTCAGATTGAAAACCTGCTCGATAAACTCATGTGGAACAACCGGTTCCTGAACAAAAAAGAGCATCATCCGGCCTGCCGAATCGAGTCCCAGCGAAAGGATTGAATGGTTCTTTTCGGATTTTTTCCAGCAGTTTTCACCCCGGCAGGACAACATGCGGATACTCTGCAGGTGGGACTTGTAGAACGGCAAAATCGAGTCGAGATTAACACATTGGCGGTCTAAGAGCTCTACAGAGGGCAAACTCTTCCTGATAGGATTAAAAAGCAGGAAACTGTTATGGCGGTTGTGGTGAGAATTCAGGACCATGTTATCACTTTTCGAATAACCCAGTGGTAAGTTATTTTCTCGCATGAACAGCCCGGCGTTGAAAACGATCTCATAGTCGAATTCATCTGCCCAGCTTTCGGCCGTCATCGGTCCGGTACGATATTCCTGCGATGAGAGAATAGTCATCTCAAATTTCTCTGGATTCAATTCGAGCACGAAAAGCGGCAGGCTGACGGAATCAGATTCTCGCAAAAGCTTGTATTCACCCCATTTTACACTGCTGGCAGAATCTATCACCAGCATGTTATCTTCTGCGTCTGCCGGGAGGGCGGAAATAACTGCCAGAAGTAATATATATTTGAACAGTCTTTTTGACTCTGTTGACATCAACATCCCGGGTTTGTGAACAAAAGCCATTAACAACTCATTATACATAACAAGAATTCGAGTTGTTTTACAAATCTTTTCTATAAAAAGGAGTTGCGATGAGCTATCACTTCACTAAGGCCAAAAGCGGTGATTTCGATGCGGTAGTTGAAGAAGTCACCGAAGCCCTGAAAACGGAGGGTTTCGGGGTTCTGACCGAGATCGATGTCAAACAGACATTGAAGAAAAAACTGGATATCGATTTTCCGCGCTACAAGATTCTGGGAGCCTGCAATCCGAACTTCGCGCATCAGGCGCTCCAGGTCGAGAACAAGATAGGCACAATGTTGCCCTGCAACGTGATCGTTCAGGAAAAAGAGGGCGGTACAGTCGAGGTCTCAGCGGTCAATCCGGTCGAATCGATGTCGTCGGTTGAGAATCCCGAGCTGGCTAAAATCGCGGGTGAGGTCAAGGACAGGCTTCAGAAAATCATCGACGATCTATAATATCAACCATTACGCTATCGGGAATACTGTTAAAGCGGTCGCATGAAAGACAGGCGGACTGCATTGATCGAATGATGATTTATATGGACAATCGGCGGCACATTTCTATATTGATCATATCAGGCCAAGATTTATTTTGGAGGAATCGATGAAGATCGTGACCGCATCCTTAAAACACAAATTCCAGACCACGATTTACATGGACAAACATGAGCTGTCATCGGATGAGCCGGAGTCTGCCGGGGGCGACGACAGCGGACCGAATCCGTATGATCTTTTGCTCGCTTCTCTGGGAGCCTGTACGGCGATGACTGTGCAGTGGTATGCCGAGCGCAAAAAACTGGATATCACCAGGTGCGAAGTGACTCTCAAATATGATCGTATCCACGCCAAGGACTGCAGGGAATGCGAACAGACGGATCCGCTCAAGCGAATCGAACATGTCTCCAGGGAAGTCGAAATCGGTGGGGATTTCTCGGCCGAGCAGAGGGAGAGATTGAGGACAATCCCGGGAAAATGCCCGGTTTCGCGCACGCTTAAAAATGGACTGGTGATCGAAGACGATGTGAAATTTGTTTAGTTAATGCAGGCAGTAAAGGGGGGTGTTATGGCAAGACGAGTCGTTTTGTTGCTGTGTCTGCTTTTGATTCTGGGCTAGAAACAAGCAAAGCCCGCGACCACATGGTCGCGGGCTTTAATTTATGGTATACTAATTCCCACAGTCAGGGATGCCGTCGTTGTTCGGGTCACATGGGTCTGGCCCGTCCTTGAAATTGAAATTAATCAAGTACACCACATCCGCGATATTCACCTTGCCGTCACATTCGACATCAGCCCGTTCGAGAGGATGAGGCGGAGTGCCATACAGGAAGATGTAGTTGATGATATAAATCGCATCGGAGATATCAACGGCTAAATCACCATTGGCGTCTCCGCAGATATAATCCGGCTCATCGATTACGATAGAAAACAATACCGTGTCGATCCTGGCAGGATCGCCGGAGTCATGCATCGCAACCGTGAAGTTGTAAGTCGAAGCCCAGTTCGGTATTCCAGATACCATGCCGATCGTATCGCCGACAAATGTGCATCCGTAGGGGATCTGCCCGGTAACCTTGTTCCAGTGATAAGGAGGAGTTCCGCCGAAGACCTCGAAATGATATTCGTAGTAGTTGCCCTCATTGCCGCGCGGAGGATTGTTGAAGACCTTGAATTCCACCATCAAAGCCTTCATGCAGAAATTGGCGGTGCTGTTGTCGTAGTAGAGATCGCTCCAACCGCTTCCATTCCAGTAATAGCTCTGGCCCGGGGCAGAAGTCGAGGTGACAGTAGTGCGGTAGTCCGCTCCCAATAGAACCGGGACCTCGGAAGTCCGGTCGAACGGATGACCTCCGTCCGAAAGCTCCAGGTAGAGATAGAAATCGTCGCCGGCATTGATCTGGAACGGATTGTCGAGATCCAGTGTATGCATACCCTGGAAAGCGATATGACCGCTGTCCTCGAAGATCACATCACCCAGCTCGTCGGCAACGAATTTGTCATAGATCCTGAAGACATAGTCGACGCTGTCGGTGGCGGTAAAGAAATTGACCGCGGTGAAGATAGCATCCTGCTCAACCGTGAAAGCATTGAACGCGATCGAGACATCCTCACGCGTGTCACGCCAGCCGTGGTAATCATGGTAATAGACTTTGTCGTAATCGTATCTTACTGCATTTCTAAAGACCACCGCACCCATCTCGGGGTGTTTGCCACAATGGCGATCGTAGTAAGAAATCCAGAAATAACCGTCGTTTCCCCAGTTGCCCCAGCTGTTCTTACAGAGCCAGGCCCCCGGTTGCGGTGCCTGGGTGTTCTTGTTGTCATCCCAGCCGATGATAGCGATGGCGTGATTGGGATCGAGATCATTACTGGGAGGCTGGTAGTGTATATAATTCTGCATGAATGCGCTGTTGGAACACATACAGGTGCCAATCGCGCCATGATCCATGATCTGCTGTTTGACCTGGTCGATATTTTCCAGGTTCTCACCGACTGTGAACCATTCGATATCGCGCACATAGAAGTGATGATAACTCGAATTGAAACGGTCAGGCGGGGCGGAGTAGCTCTGGCCGTCGACATCGCGAACAGCACCTTCGGCCCGCGCCAGGTAGGCCGCGGCAACACGGTAATCGCCACCCTGGTGCACAGTCAGGCCGTCGCCGGTGGGAGGATCGAGGTCCTCGTTGAAGTGCTGGTTGAAGCCGTTCCACCAGTCCAGATGATACTCGGCCAGGTTCGGTTCGCCGGTTTCACCGCTGAGATTCCAGTTGCCGGTCATCAGCAGGTTGCTCTCGATGGCCGCCATGGTTCCATGCGTCCAGCAGGTACCACCCATCTGTTCTTTTATCGATGTAACCTTGTTCAAGTCGCGCAGGTCAAAACTTGTGGGAAGTTTGTCTGCACTGGCGATAGCGGCAGTGCTGATAAACAAACCGATTATGAAGAATATAAGCAGACGTCTTCCATTGTTGTTGGTCATGGTCATTCCTCTCATTTATAGTATATCATTCCCCAGACCGGCCGGTAATGCGGCAGGTATATCACTATATTAAACAAAATAAGAGGAAAGTGCAATCTGTCAAGCGCAACAATTGCGTCAACAACCTAAAAGACAACAATTTATGTTTACTATTCAGGTTAAGATAAAATTATCAACCGGGCAGGCAAATGCTTAAGGTGGTGCAGTGAACTCCCAGAGGTTACTTGTGAAAGCGTGAATCGATGAATGCCCTGATCTTCTCAGCCTTCTTGGCGCCTATGCCACCAACCTCAACCAATTCGTCGGCAGGAGCCTGAAACAGTCGTTTCAATGAGCCAAAATGCGTCAGGAGAGCCTCCGCCGTGGTCGGACCAACCTCTGGCAGTGCTTCCACAATCGCCAGCTGGGCATCTCGCGTGGAGGCGTATTTCTCGCGTTGTTTCTCAACTTCGGGATCGAATGTCAGGCCGTGCTGAACCTGGCGTGCCAGCAGATTCAGGTACTCGGCGGAATCTTTGGCATCGGTCGTCATGATTACCGGCATCCGGTTCAGGATTGTAATATACGAGATTGCTGTACGGACCTTGCTTGAGCTCATCTTTCCATTGGCGTTTTTGAAGCCCTGGATGATAAATACGGCTTCCGGAAAATCACGTTTGAAATCGATCAGTTTGCGAAACAGCATTTTATTGGATATGGATGTCAAGAATTCATCCGCTGTTTCGATCTCCACGGCCATCTTGCCGGAGATTAAAAAGTCCCCCGTTTTCAGGTTGGCGTAACGCAGTACCACTCCCTGTTTTTCAAGCACTTTGGTAACTTCCTTACCCCGTTGCCGGTTGGACACTATCATCGAGATATTCGAGTCGAACAATCCTCATCTCCTTTACTCTACTATAACTGCTACTGATTAGATGGTCCTGTTATACTTCAGGGTAGCGATTCAAGAGTTGCTTAATATATCTAATATGCGACAGGATGCAAATAGTTTTTTACCTAAATTTCCCTCTAAAATGCCTGATATTAAGGTCTCGCGAGTACCAGCCCGTTCATTATTTGTGCTGTTTTTGCGTTGCCGTTTTTTATCAGGTCTTTCTTTCTTTTTTCTTGGCGGCCGGGAAGAGGATATTGTTCAGAATCAGCCGGTAACCGGGTGAATTCTTATGGAGCTCGAGTTCGGTCGGAGGATCTCCCACCATGTGCGTGTAATCCTCCGGGTCGTGCCCCGACAGGAACGTGAAAGTTCCTCTCCCGTAGTTGCCGTGAATGTATCGTGCTTCATCAAATCCTTCGAGTTCCGCCAGCACCGTCACATGGGATTTCAGAAGCGACTTGCGTATGGCCGTACTCTGTCCCATAAAGCCCCGGACCTGTCCGACATGGCACTGGACCAGCATGGTCGGCACCGGGTCGAGTTTGGCGGAAAAATCGAATAACCTGAAATAATCCATATCCTGATTGCGGATGTAGCTTCTGCGCTCAGGATATGTATCTATATCAGAGTGTCGGTATTCGAGCGGATTTAATGAGATAGTAAAATTCTCGAATGCGAGACAATTTTCATATTTCAGTTTTTTCTGGCAGTCGGGGTCGATCGGGTCGCCGTCATACTCACGCGGAACGATATCGGTACCGGCCGCCGCCAGAGCGATATCCATAGTTTCCGGAGCCGAGCACATGGCGAATAAAAAGCCGCCGTTATAGACATAGTCCTTGATTGACTGCGCAACCGCCAGTTTCATCTGGGGCACCTTGCGAAAACCGAGCGCTTTGGCCGCGATCTGATTGGTGGCGACTTCCTGCTGGTACCATTCGGCATTGCGGTACGAGTTGTAGAATTTGCCAAACTGTCCTGTGAAGTCCTCGTGATGAAGATGAAGCCAGTCATACTCTGACAATTCACCTTTCAGCACTTCCTCGTCCCACAGCGTCTGGTAGGGGACTTCAGCGTAGGTCAATGCCAGCGTCACCGCGTCATCCCAGGGTTCTTTATTGGGAGGAGAATAGATCGCGACTTTGGGCGGTTTTTCCAGAAGTATGACTTCCATGTTTTCCGCTTCAATGGTCTGGTAAATCTGCTCCGCTTCAGCATCGGAGATAATTTCGTATGTCACACCACGCAGAAGACATTCATCGGCGATTGTCGCAGATGAATTGGTCATGAATGATCCGGCGCGATAGTTCAATAACCATTCCACCAGGGAACCTTCCTCGAGGCACCAGAAGGCTATGCCGTAGGCCTTGAGGTGATCCGTCTGTTTGTGATCCATGGGAATCAATAACTTTTCCGCTCCCAGCTTGACAGTCAGCGCGAACGACATTACCAAGACGATGAGAATAATAAATAATTTTTTCATGGTTCTTCCCCGACAAGTTCAGCAGTAAGTCCATTGGTTATACGCATTACCAATGAGCTTGTTTCTGCATTAATTCAGTCATAATCAGAGGCAGACTCTGTTTTGCGCCTCTCGCGGTCTTCTGTCTTATAACATCCCTCTGCCCGTGACTGTTTCCATACCTGGAAGTAAGAGCGAGAGTATATACTCCGGGACTCGAAAAATCAAGTGTTTGTTGGAATTTTTATAGTATAGAGCGACGCTAAGCTGGATTTTTATATGAGAATATAGATTTTTCATGAAATTATAGAGCCGTTTTAATTGAAGTCAACGTTTGTATATCTTATTGTTTTTCAAGGAATTGTCGCAGGGCGACATTTGAGACTATGGGGGAAACCCCATAATTTTATAAAGCACAACAGCTTAGGGGGCAGTTTTTGCTTAAAGCTTCGGGGCAAACAGCCGAAAGAATAACTAAGCACTAACCAAAAGGCAATAGTTCTTTTCCGGTCTTAGTCTCACATCTCCGGAATCGAACGAAAACCGTTAAGAAGGAGTGAGGATATGCCAGCCAGAAGAACCAAGCGTTATTCTGCCAGGAACACCAGAAGCACAAGAAGCAGAAACACCAGAACCAGAAACACCAAGAATGCCCGGAGCACCTGGGGTACCACCTCTCGCACCCGCAATGCCAATGGCAAGCCGTGGAGCAAGCAGGAAATGCAGGCCCTGAGAAAAGTCTACAAAGATACCCCGACCAAGGATATCGCTCGCAAGTTCCGTCGCAGTGTTTCCTCGGTGCAGGCCAAGGCCGGTAGCATGGGTCTCAAGAAGACCAAGTCTTATATGAAGCAGATGCGCCAGAACCAGTGGCGTTAAAAATAGTGCTCTAACAGTGCTTCACAAATTAAACCCATTCTCAAACGAGAATGGGTTTTTTTATGCCTGGATCCGTAAATGATTTACAGGTCCGGTCAGGATAAGTATCTTCCTGCAAACACAGAAAAACAGGAGGATACTCATGTTGCGCAAGATAACTGATTTTCAGAAGCTCTGGAAGAACGAGTCACAGAGCACTCTCAAGGTGCTTGAGGCCTTAAATGATGATGTCCTGTCCCAAAAAGTATCCGAAAAACATCGCGACCTGAGACGGATTGTGTGGCATATGATCACAACCCTGCCGGAGATGGGCAAATATATCGGCCTTGAATTCAGTGCGGTAAAAGAAGATCAGCCTGTCCCCAAAAGTTTAAGTGAAATAATTGATACCTACCGTAAAACCGCCGCGGAATTATCTAAAGAAATTGAAGCCAAATATGTCGACGAAACCCTGCTGGAGGAGGATGATCTCTACGGCCTCACCTGGCAGCGAGGTTTCACTCTGCAGACAATGATCAACCATGAAATTCATCACCGCGGTCAGATGACTGTGCTGATGCGCCAGGCCGGCCTCAAGGTGCCCGGGGTTTGCGGTCCCGCCTACGAGGAATGGGAAAACATGGGCATGAAACCGCCGGAGGTCTGATTTTCCCGCTTAAGGTAGCCGTGAGAATGATCAGCTGCTCGGGGGGGACAGCGATTTTCAAGGCCGTCAATGACTTATGTGCGGAAGTCATTTGAAGATCTGTAACTTACCGGTAATGATTTATGATATTGCGCTAAATTGTTCAAAAAAAGTAACTTGTAACACTTGACAAAATAGTCCGGTAAGCTATAATTCGCTCTTGGTCTGGCCGTATGTATTTATAGGTAGGATATTACGGCTAAGGCCCGGCGAACCTTTGACAAGGAGCGAGCTATGATCGGTCTCACCAAACTAACTGATCAGGAGGTCTTCGACCTCGATGATAAATACGGAGCCCACCACTACACGCGCTTGAAAACCGCCATTCGTAAAACCGAGGGAGCCTGGTTGTACACCCAGGATGGCACCAAAATACTTGACTGCCTGGCCGCGTACAGCGCCGCCAACCCCGGTCATCATCACCCCAAAATCGTCAAGGCCATGATCGATGGTTTGCAGGAAGGTATGGGATCGGTTATATCGAACGTGATTTATACCGATGTCAAGTCACGGTTTTTGGAGAAGTGCTGTAACCTGATGCCCCAGCTGGGACCTCGTTTCGGTCAGACCGGCAATGTCGCTATGGCTAAAAACGGCGGTGTCGAATCAGTCGAGACAGCGATCAAGCTGATGCGTTACTACGGTTATAAAAACAAAAATATTCCCGATGGAAAACAGGAAATCATAGTTTTCAGCAATAACTTTCATGGCCGTATGGTCACTGTTATTTCTTTCTCGTCTTCCAAAAAGTACAAGGAAGGTTTCGGCCCCTTGACTCCAGGATTTGTCGAAGTTCCGTTCGGCGACCTGGCCGCTGTCGAAAAAGCGGTCACGCCCAATACCTGCGGTATCCTGGTTGAACCGATGCAGGGTGAGGGCGGTATGTATATCCCGCCGGCTGGATTCCTGAAGGGCCTGCGTGAACTCTGTGATAAAAACGACATTATCCTGGCGGCCGATGAGATCCAGGTCGGGATGGGCCGTACCGGTAAGGATTTTTGTTTCCAGCATGAAGAGGTCGTGCCGGATGTCGTCATTCTCGGAAAGGCGATATCGGGCGGGTTGGTGCCTCTTTCTGTGATGGTCACCAACGGCTACCTGATGCATATGGCTTTCTCGCCGGGTTCCGACGGTTCCACCTACGGCCACTATCCGCTGGCTATGGTGGCCGGCAATGCCGCAATCGATGTCTTTATCGAGGAAAAACTATCGGAGCAGTCGGCGAAAAAAGGCGAATCCATGAAAAAGAAGATCATGGAGATCGCCCAGCGCTCAGAGCATGTCAGAGAAGTACGCGGACAGGGACTGTTTATCGGTATCGAAGTCAACAGCGGGGATGCCATGTTCTTCTGCCGTCAGCTTCTGGAGATGAATATGCTGGCCAACGACAGTCATGGGCACACGATCCGGATCAGCCCGCCATTGATTATAGATGAATCCGAACAGAACTATATTCTCGAAAGACTGGAAAGAGTGCTGGTAGGAAAACCGCACACGGTAGTAGGTTAATAAGAATACTTTGCATTGACTCATAGAGAAGGAGCTGTCTGAAATCAGACGGCTCTTTTTTTTGATATTAGCTTATCCGGACACATATATATGAGTAATATGCTGATATTTGCTGGTATAATCTTGATTGATTAATAATCGGAGTTAGAACGAGGCTTTGAAAAAGCGTTGCAGAAGCTTTTCGATATGGACCATCTTGAACGGCTTATTGATAAAACCGTCGGCCATATCCGCCATCAGTGTGTCCTCTTCCTCGGCCAGGCTGTAACCTGAGATTACGACCACCGGCAGATCCGGGTAGTTTTGTTTGATATTCCTGAGAAGCTCCGATCCGGACATCTCCGGCATACGCAGATCGGTGATAACCATCGAGAATTTCTCTTTGGTCAGTATATCCAGAGCTTCCTGGCCGTTTCCGGCTCTCTGCGAGGAAAAATCGAAGATTTCCAGCATCTCAGACAGGAGGCTGGACATATTCGGGTTGTCATCAACGATCAGGATTTGCTGTTTGGCCATGATTTTGTTCCAATCTCATTCCTTCACTGACTTCATCGGCCAAAAAGACGATCCTCTTAATTAATTGTTTGATTCCGATGGATTTTTTAGCGGAAATAAAATATGTGGTATAATCGGGGGTATGAATATGCCCGAAATCCATGTAGGCTTCGGGTGATATATCTATCTTATTAAACGCCATAATCTTGGGTATATTTCCAGCGTCGATGTCATCCAGCACCTGGTTGACCTGGGCGATTCGCTTGACATAGTGGGGATGGGAAAAATCGACGACATGAATCAAGAGATCCGCCAGTCGAACCTCGTCCAAAGTGGATTTAAAAGATGCTACTAACTGGTGAGGCAGTTTATTAATAAATCCGACCGTATCAGTCAGCAGAATATTGTGTCCATCGCTGCTGGAAATCCTGCGAGTGGTTGAATCCAGTGTCGAAAAGAGTCTATTTTCAGTCAAAACGCCGGATCTCGTTAAGCGGTTGAAAAGTGTGGACTTACCAGCGTTCGTATAGCCCACCAGGCAGACCCGGAAAAGGTTCAAGCGACGTTTGCGCTGGGTGACCCGTTCACGGTCAATCTTTTCGAGACGCTTTTTGAGGACCTTAATCTTTTTATTGATCAAGCGCCGGTCGGTTTCGAGCTGGGTTTCGCCGGGCCCCTTCGTGCCGATTCCGCCGTACTGCTTGGAGAGATGTGTCCACTGTTTGGTCAGGCGTGGCAAGAGATGGTTGAGCTGGGCCAGTTCTACCTGGGCTTTGGCTTCGTTTGTACGCGCCCGGCTGATGAAAATATCGAGAATCAAAGTTTCACGATCGATCACTTTGACTTCCAGCATTTTCTCGAGATTGCGGATCTGGGCGGGGGAGAGATGATCATCAAAGATGACCAGATTAGCCCCGGTCTCAACCAGCTTGCTTTTTATCTGGCGGACTTTGCCTTTGCCGATGAAAAAGGCGGGATCGATTTTTCGCCGGGACTGAGTTACACTGGTGATCACTTCAGCGCCAGCTGAACGGGCCAGGAGGGCCAGTTCGTCCAGTGATTCATCGAAATCGAAATCTGCGGTGCCGTGGAGTTTGACACCTGCCAGTATGGCACGTTCGGTTTGTACAAAACTTGAGGTTTCGATCAGACGGTCTATAGTCGTCTCCAGTCAGGTTTAAGTTAGTCTATAAATTATACTGATCAAACTTCAATTTGTTTATAAAACTTTTCAGCTTCACCCTTAGGAACCGATTTTTTGGGTATCTCCAGTATTTCAAAAACTGCTTTCTGGCGGGGGTAGGTGATCTCGAGACGGTCACCGAGTCGGACCTCTTTGCCGGGTTTGCTGGCTTTGCCGTTGAGCTTAACTTTTCCGGCCTGAACCCACTCCTTGGCCACAGTCCTGCGTTTGATCAGAAATACTGTCGAAAGGTAATCATCCAGACGCATCAGATTCGTATATCCACGTAAGTTTCATGACGGACCTCACCCAGCCAGTCCTGCAGGACCCGGTCGCTTTTCTCGCGCCGGGCGAAATCCTTGATCCGATCCCAGTCGTCGCGCAAGGTCATCTCGCGTGACTGCTTGCGATCGAGAAGTTTTATGATATGAATGCCGAAGTCGGATTTAGTCGGTTTGGACAGGTCACCGATTTCTAGATCTTCGATCGCCACGCCAAATTCAGGTGTCACCCTTTCGAGCGGAAACCATCCCAGTTCACCGCCCAGTCTCTTGGATTCATCATCGATCGAATACTGTTTTACCATCTCGCTGAACTCAGCTTCACCATCCAAAATCAACTGGCGCAGGCTGTCGGCTTTGGCGAAGATCTGCTTTTGATCTTCCGATGAAGCCTGGGTTTTGATCAGGATATGGCGGACATGAATCCGGTCGGGAAGTTTATCCTCGACTTTAACGATATGATAACCCAGCCGGGTTTTGATCGGTTCGGAAATTTCACCTTGATTTAGTGCAAAGACTTTCTCCTCGAATTCGGCGAACAAGGTCCCGCGCTCGAAATATCCCAGGTCTCCACCGGTCTCGGCGGTCGGGTCCTGCGAGTAGAGCTGTGCCAGGGTAACGAAGTCACCGCCCTCATCGAGAAGTTTCTTGATCTTTATTGCCTTCAGGTAAGCGGAATCCTGGGTCGATTCGGAAGCTTCCAGGGGCAATAGAATATGAGCCAGCTTGACCGAAGCCGGCTGTGACGGCAGTGAATCCTGGTACTTTTCGTAAAACTCCCGGACCTCGGCCGCGGTGACCGATACCTCGGACAGAAAGCGTGAGATAAAACGTTCTTTTATCAACTGGTTGCGGACCTCCTCACGGAACTTTGATTTCAGCTCGCGCAGAGTCAGTCCTTCCAGTTTCATTTGGGCCTCGAATTCCGCGGTCGATGTAAAACGGTTGCGCAATTCATCGATCCTCTGCTCGAGAGCTTCCTGGACCTGGTCCTCGGAGATCCTGATGCTGGTATCTCGGCGTGCCTCGATCAGCATCAGTTTATCCGAAACCATCTGCTGGAGGATCAGTCCGCGCAGGCTGTCGATACGCTCAGGAGAGAGGTTTTGCATCTGCGCTTTCATGGTGTACATCTGCATCTGGAAATCAATCTCCGAAACGAGAATGATCTCGTTGCCGACCACAGCCGCGATTTTGTCGATAAGTTCGACCTGGCCGGCTGAGGCTGTGACAGTCGATACCAATATCAGCGCGATGAGCAGGTACTTAATTTGATTCATAACGGTTCTTATCAATGGTTTCCCAGATTAGATCATAATCTACATCTACAGTATATTTCTCTTTCAGCTCCTCAACCCATTGCTCGAGGCCCTGCTGGCCTTTCTGGAGCTGGAGCTCGGAGCGGATCTGGCTGGCAACTTCCTCGAGCTCTTTTCTCTCGGCCTGGCGGATTTCGAGCAGTTTGATGATCGACCATTTATCGCCGACCGGGAAAGGCTCGCTGTGCTGGTTGATTCTAAGCTCCTGCGACTTTTCGTATAGTGTGGGATAGTTGTACTCGGCAATAAAGCCAAGATCGCCCTGCTTGGAGCGCATCCCGGGCCGGACCGTATGTTGCTCGGCCAGTTTACTGAAATCAGTTCCTTTTACGAGCTTAGTGTGGATTTCATCCGCCTGCTTTTCTGTGTTGACCAGGATCTCGCGCAGGTGCACTTTGCGAGGCACAACGTATTTACCTGTGTTGGCTTCGTAGTGCTGGATGATTTCATCCTCGGTGACAAACGATCTCTCCTCTCCCACAACCTGCTGGATTTTACGAGCCATGATACGATCTTTAAAGAAGCGCATGACATCCAGAAAGTCAGCATGCTCATCGAGTTTCATTTCCCTGGCTTCCTCGAGCAGGAAGTTCTTCACCTCGAGTTCGAAAATTGCTTTTTCGAGTTGTTCTGTTTCGGTAAATGGCGGCCTCCTGGCATCTTCCCAGCGGGCTGTGCGCCTCAGGTATTCGCCGAGGGTGATCTCACCTCCGGTATAAGTCGCCAGGATCATATTCTGCTCGTACTGGGCAAGGTCGTCGGGATTGAAGGTGTTCTTGCGGAACGGTTTTCCCCCGATCCTGTCTGGATAGAGTGCATCGATTTTATCCTTGATGAACTGTGTGGTCTCGGTGTTGACTTTTATATCGTACTTTTCGAACAGCTCATCGAAATATTCGTTTTGTGCTTCCTGTCGTTTTTCATCCTGGATCCTGGCCCTGATGACATCGTAAAGCTCTTCCAAAGGTTCGACCTCGGCCTCGCGGCGATCGACTACCTTGGAGATGTTCCATCCGCCCGGCACTTGAAACAGGGCCAGTTCACCTTCCTTGAGATTGAAGACATTTTCCCGAAATTCTTTTGTCAGCAGGCTGTACTTGCGGAAACCGTAATCACCGCCCTTGACCGCGAATTCGTTGTCCTCCGAATGCTTGCGGGCGGCTGCTTCAAAGTCAGCACCCTGCTTCAATTCAGTATACAGTGAATCAGCCTTGGCGCTGTCGGTCACAAAGATATTGAAAATATGCACTTCCTGCTTCATCTGTTCGTACCAGTTTTCAACTTCGTTGTCTGAAACCTGGATTTCAGGCAGGATCCTGCTTTTAAACAACTGGTCGCGCAGGAAATCCGGACGGTTATCGCTGACGATCTTCAGGATTTCCGGGTCTTTGTCCAGACCCTGGGCGTAGGCCGCCTCGACCATCAGGTACATATTGATCAGCGTGTCGAGCTGGGCCTTCTTGAACTCGTATTCTTCTTCAGCGGTTTCAAAATTGGCGTTGGGCAAATCCTCGAGATCTTCGAGCATAACCAGTTTGATCTCGGATTCACCGACCTCGGCCACGGTTTTGCTCTTGGCCCGGTCGGGGTCATGGTACTGCGGGCCGGCACCCTCGTGGCCGTCGCCACCGCATCCGCAGAAAAGTAAAAAAACTATTGCAAAAAGTCCGAAAGCTATTGAAAATGTTCTCATTTATTCACCTCAGATTGTTTTAAAATCAAACTATTCGCTTGTTCCGAATAAACAGAAAAGATAGGCACTATAACAATAATTGCAAGACAAATTTGAGCTTTTGTACCCGGTTGTTCTCGGGAATGTCGCTCAAATCGACAGTGATTGTGAATTCGCCCACGGCGGAAAATTCGATCGGATCCGAGAGTTTGCCCGAAAGATTCGACACCTGTTTCTTGGTCGGCAGATGATCCTCAGCATAGATAAGCTTGAGGATGCCTTTTTTTAATACCAGGCGGTCGATTCCACTGCGATGAGCCAGAAGCCTCAACTCGGTCATTCCGAACAGGTTCTCAGCAGGTGTCGGGAGGGGGCCATAGCGGTCGATAGCCTCGAGTTTGAGATCATTTAAATCCTCGTAGTTATCGACCTGTGCCAGCTTCTGGTACAACTCGACCTTTTGTTGTGGATGAGCGATATAATCATTCGGGAAATACAGTTCGAAATCGACATCGATTTTCACCGATTTCTGTTGCTCGGTCTTATCACCGCGGATTTCATCGACCGCTTCTTTGAGCAATTTCAAGTAGAGATCGAAACCGACTTCTTCGATAAATCCATGTTGCTGAGCGCCCAGAAGATTTCCCGCACCACGAATCTCCAGGTCTTTCATGGCCAGGTAGAAGCCCGATCCGAGTTCGGTATGTTGTTCGAGTGCCTTGAGCCTTTTGCGGGCTGTGTCTGTTAAAACGCGCAATGGAGGTATCAGCAAAATCGAGCGGGCGGGACGGTCGGAGCGCCCCACTCTTCCGCGAAGCTGGTATAGCTGGGCCAGCCCGAAATGGTCGGCACGATTGATCACGATCGTGTTTACACGGGGGATATCCAGCCCGGATTCGATGATGCTGGTCGACAGGAGGACATCGTAATAATGAGCGTAAAACTCCTGCATCACATCTTCCAGCTCCCTCTCCGGCATTTGCCCGTGGCCGACCGCAATCCGGATATGCGGTAACAGTTTTGTCAGGTAGCGGTAAATCGACATTATCGTCTGAACACGGTTGTGCACAAAATAGACCTGACCACCCCGTTCGACCTCGCTCAGGATGGCTTTCTTGATGGTTTCCGGATGAAACTCGCAGATCTCGGTGCTGATCGGCAGACGGTCGCGGGGCGAGGTGTTGATGACCGACATATCGCGCGCACCCAGAAGCGACATCTGCATCGTGCGCGGAATCGGTGTCGCGGTCATGGTGAGTACATCCACAAGCTTTTTTATCTTCTTGATTTTCTCTTTATGTTTGACACCGAAGCGCTGTTCTTCGTCGATTACCAGAAGACCCAGATCGCGGAATTCAACGTCTTTTGAAAGCAGGCGGTGAGTGCCGATTATAATATCGACTTTGCCCTCCTCGAGATCACGGATAATATCCTTCTGTTCCTTTCTGGATTTGAAACGGGACAGCATCTCCACCCGAACCGGAAATCCATCTAAGCGTTCACGGAACGTATTTTGGTGTTGCTGAGCCAGAATCGTGGTCGGCACCAGTATGGCCACCTGTTTGCTGTCGTTTACCGCCTTGACCGCGGCCCGGATAGCGACCTCGGTTTTGCCGAAACCGACATCGCCGCATACCAGGCGGTCCATCGGATGAGGCGTCTGCATGTCGTTTTTGATATCAGTAATCGCGCTCAACTGGTCGGGTGTCTCCTGGTAGGGAAAGGAAGCTTCGAGCTGATTCATCCAGGTCGAATCAGCCGAAAACTGGTAACCTGGTTTGGCCTTGCGGATAGCATACAGCCTCAGAAGTTCCTCGGCCATCTCGGCGATTGCCTTTTTAGTGCGCAGTTTTGTTTTCTGCCAGCCGGTTCCGCCCAGTGTCGATAGTTTTGGCCTGCCGTCTTTACCGATATACTTCTGGACCCGGTTGAACTCCTCGATCGGAACATACAGGCGGTCATCGCGTTCATACGTGATCAATAGACAGTCCCGGCGCCGGCTGTCGATGGTCAGTTCCTCCAGTCCGCGGTAACGCCCGATGCCGTAATCGACATGGACGACATAGTCACCCCGGTTCAAATTTGTATAGGACGATAGCGCCATGCCTTCCTTGATGCGTGCGCGTCGATGGCTGTGGAAACGGCGCGTGAAAACCTGGTGATCTGTCAGCAGGCTGAGGTTGATCTCGCTGAAGGTAAATCCTTCCGAGATATCCAGCACGTCTACATGAACGAAGTCGGAATCATCTGCGAGGATATCATTTACCCGCTTTTTCTGGATCTTGTTGTCACAGGCCAGAAAGACACGCAAGCTGTTCCGGCGGCTCTCACTGATATACTTCTGGAGAAGCGGGATGCGTGAATTTATAATCGGGTGTTCACCCATATGGAAATCGACACTGACCCGATCCTTTTTGCCGAATCCGATTTCAGACACTTTCGGCAGATCTGCAAGTATCCGCTCGAACTCATCACAACCCATATATATCTGATCCGGTCGTGGCAGAGCTTCGTAACTACCCTCTTCCTCATCATACAGGTTAGTGAACATCTCCTGCAGTTCCACGCATTCGGTTTGCAGAAGGCTCGGTTCCAAAAGGTACAATGTCGTGGAGAGATCGAGATAATCGCCCAGGTAGGTCTGTTTTTTTCGGAAGTAACCGGAGGCCCATTCGAGGCCGGGATTGTCGATACCGAAACGGAATTTATCGAACAGGATCTTGCGGTCGGTTTCGGGTAGTTTTTCGATCAATTCGTCCAGCTCGGTATTTGAGATCAGGATTTCACGACGTGGCAGAAGCGAGACCCTCTCGAGTTTTTCGACCGAACGCTGGCTGGCGACAGAAAATGCCCTGATTGAATCGATAAAATCCCCAAACAGCTCTATCCTGACCGGATTCTGTTCGGTATGCGGGAAGATATCGATTATTCCACCCCTGACCGCGAAACTGCCGACCTCTTCGACCATCGGCATCCGTTCATAACCCATATTGGTCAGTCTTTCAACCACATCATCCAGCGAGATCTCCTGGTTAAGTGCGAGTGCAAGTGAACTCTGTTTCAGTTCATCGGGGGCCACTGTCGGCTCCAAAAACGCGCGTACCGATGCTGTTACGATCAGGCTGTCACGGTTTTGCAAAAAGTACAGAGTTTCCAGGCGTTCGCCGATATTTTCGACCGGTGGTGACTTCCACTTGAAGGGATTTACCTGCCAGGACGGGAAATTGCAGGCGATATCTTCCCCGGCTATCCGGTTAAGATCATTTTTTATGGCGAACGCGTCGTTGTCGGTCCTGGTCAGTACCAGGTATTTACCAAAGAACTGTTCGAAGATACCGTACAGGACAAAACTCCTGCCCGCTCCCGACAGACCGGCTACCTGCAGATCGGCTCGATCCTTTTTGGCTTCTTCAATAAGTTCTCGATAGGAATCGGAGCCTTTTATCAGCTTGAAAATCTTCTCGCTTAACATCAGCTACCAAACACGAAAACCCCACAGCCCCGTAAGCCGGGGGGTGGGTTGATTTCTGCCAGTTTACATACTCAACATCGACCGCACAAATATATGCTTGAGATTGCGCCTGTCAATTATTACATATACATCCCAGAACAAAAGAAGTTTATTTTTAGTTACAGAGACAAAGAAATCATATAGAAACGGAGAATAGATATGATCGATTTTGAACTGACAGAGAATCACAAGTTGGTGCAGTCGCTGGCGAGGGAGATTGCCTCGAAAAAAGTAACACCCACGATACGAGAACTCGACCGCGCCCACAAGTTTGATCCGGGGTTGATTGCGACTTTGGCGGAGGCTGACCTGATGGGAGTATGTATCCCCGAAGAATACGGCGGAATGGGTATGGATTATATTTCACTGGGACTCGTGTGCGAGGAGATGGAGTACGCTGACACTTCGGCGCGGGTGATCTTTTCTGTCCATACAGGTTTGAACTCGATTACCCTTCTGGGATGGGGTTCGGAGGAACAGAAACAGAAGTATCTCGTCCCGCAAGCCAGAGGTGAAAAGGTAGCCACTTTCGGGTTGACCGAACCGGGGGCAGGTTCAGACGCGGTCGGAATCACAACCACAGCCTACAAGGATGGTGACGATTATATACTAAACGGCGAGAAGATGTGGATCTCGTTAGCCGATGTCGCCGATAATTTCCTGATCTTCGCCTGGACTGATCGTGACAAGAAAGAGAAACGGGATCACTCCGGGATATCATGTT
This sequence comes from Candidatus Zixiibacteriota bacterium, assembly GCA_014728145.1. NCBI lineage: Bacteria > Pseudomonadati > Candidatus Zixiibacteriota > Candidatus Zixiibacteriota bacterium. The sequence goes on from WJMC01000075.1 coordinate 23,872, forward strand.
TTATAGTCGAAAAAGCATACGAAGGTGTTACCACCGGTTCGATCGAGGGCAAATTGGGCGTGCGCGCGGGCAATACAGGCTGGATAGCGATGCAGGATGTGCGCGTGCCCAAAGCGAATTTAGTCGGTGAAGAGGGCGAAGGCTTCAAGATCGCCATGACCTGTCTCGATGGCGGGCGCTATACTGTCGCGGCCGGCTCGACCGGGCTGATCAAGGCCTGTATCGATCACTCGGTCGAATACTGTAAAAGCCGCAAGACCTTCCAGCAGGAGATCATGAGCCACCAGCTTGTCAAGGAGATGCTGGCCGAGATGGAATACGGTTACCAGGCGGGAAGGCTCTTGTGGATGAAAGCCGGCTGGATCAAAAACAAGGGTGTGCGCAACACGCGCGAGACAGCCCTGGCCAAATGGTTTTGCACAGACCAGGCTGAAAAGGCAGCCTACAACGCTGTGCAGGTCCATGGGGCTTACGGTTTCTCCGATGAGTACGCGGTCGAACGCTTCTTCCGCAACTCCAAGGGTGCCGCGATCTACGAGGGGACCAGGGAAATCCAGAAGTTGATGCAGGCAGATTACCTGCTCGGATTGCGATTCGACAAGGAAGCCCGGCTTTCGATCCCGGGTGCAGACCAGGAATAAGCATTTACCTTCACTTCCGCCGGGGATATGCTCATGAGCATATCCCCGACCGCTTTCAGGTCATTTATTTTTGATTCGCCTTGAATAATTGAATCTTCAGGAGCAAACTTCCGTACAGTCAATTGTACGTGATCAAACGGAAAGCAAAAACAACTGTGTCTGCAATTCACAAGTTCGACTTACCTGATTCCAAGAGTAATATACGATAAAATCAAATTGTATCAGGGTGTAAATGGGAAGCCCGGGTTCAGGAGGTCAACATGAAATTTTCAAGAATTGCTGCTGTAACTTCAATAGCCCTGCTGTTTACCGCAGCTGGGCTCGCATGGGCCGGTTCAAGCCTGGTGATGACCGGACAGAACGCTTCGGATTTCGTGCTCAGGGGAGTTTCGGGATCAGAAAGAACGTTGTCCGATTTCGATGGTAAGTACATAGTTCTGGAGTGGGTAAATCTGGAATGCTCCACAGTAGACCAGTACTACGCTTCAAAGAAGATTCCCCGCCTCCAGCAGGCAATGCGGGATCAGGGTGTGATCTGGCTTTCGATCTGTTCCTCCAGTCCCGGTGCCAGGGGTGACTATGAAAAATACGACCTGATGTACCGCCTGGCGGAACTCAAATCGAATGCCACGGATTACCTCTGCGACAGAAGCGGTCGGGTGGCCCAAAAGTACGGCGTTACTGTAACTCCGACTATTGTGCTCTTAAGCCCCCAGCGCTCTGTTTTGTATGCCGGTGAGATATCCAACTGTTTCACACTTGGCAATGACAAGAGTAAGGAAAGAAATTTGCTGGCCCAAATCATCGAATGCGACCAGAGCGGCAAACCGTTTGAAATCGTGGATGCAAATCCAAAAGGTTGTCCGATCCAGTAGTATTTTGAAAAGAAAGAGCCCGTCA
>WJMC01000076.1 GCA_014728145.1 Candidatus Zixiibacteriota bacterium
CAGAAATTCTGCCTCAGGCGCCCCGGAGGGACTGTTGACTATTTGTACCTGGCGGTAATAAATCTTCTGGCCCAATGGTGACAGTGCTTTGAATGTGGCCTCTTTGAAGGCGAAACGTGCGGCCAGTGACGGTGCCGGATTCTTTTTGGCAAAACAATAAGCCTGCTCGCGATCGGTATATACCCTCTTCATCGTCGAGCGTTTGAAACGCCTGATCATCTCCTCAAAGCGCACGATTGATTCGATGTCTACGCCGAGGCTGAGGTCCTCTGAAAATGATTGCAGGTCCATGCTTTTCCCCTAAATTATATGCTGTTGTAATATAAGTATAGATATTATATTGAGGGCTGTCAATCGAGCGGGGGTATGGCGGTGGAAATTCTTTTCTTTGTGAGATATCATAAAAGTGGGAGGTCTAATGGCTAAGATCATAAAATTATCATTCTTTGTAATCATTTTATTGTACCTGGTGAATACCGCCGGTGCCGAAGACAGGCTGTTTCGGTTTCCCGATGTTTCTTCCGACAAGATAGTGTTCAGCTATGCCGGAGACCTGTGGCTGGTACCGATCGAAGGGGGCCAGGCCAGACAACTAACCGGCGACAAAGGGCTGGAGATATTCGCGAGGTTTTCGCCGGATGGCGGCCGGATCGCTTTCACCGGGCAGTACGACGGCAATACCCACGTTTATGTCATCCCGGTCGAAGGTGGTGAGCCAAAACGCCTGACTTATCATCCGGCCATCGCCCGGACTTCGGAGCGGATGGGTCCTGAGCATATCGTCATGGACTGGTCTTTGGATGGCAAAGATATTCTCTTCCGTTCCCGCAGGCAGGTCTCGGATGTCTGGTCGGGCAAGTTGATGCTGGTTTCGATTGAGGGAGGTCTGCCTCGTGAACTCCCGGTACCAAAAGGCGGTTTCGCCAGCTTTTCTCCCGATCAATCCAAAATAGCCTACTGCCCCAAGTATCGCGATTTTCGTACCTGGAAACGATATAAAGGCGGCATGGCGCAGGATGTGTATATCTACGATTTGCAGACCTATGACCGTAAAAAACTGACTGACTGGATCGGTACTGACAATATGCCGATGTGGCTCGGTGATAAAATATATTTCAACTCCGACCGTACCGGCAGATTAAATCTGTATTCTTACAATCCAGAAAGTGAAGAGATTGTCCAGGTTACAGATTTCACTGATTACGATGTCCGCTGGCCGTCAATGGGTCCTGATCATATAGTCTTTGAAAATGGCGGATATGTATACCTGTACGATGTTAACACCGGCCAGAGCCGTAAGATCGATATCGAGGTTGGATCGGATAAAACAGAGGTCCGTCCGGAGTATCTCAATGTCAGAGATAATATAGTCGATTACAGCCTTTCTCCGGATGGCAAGCGGGTTGTCATCGGTGCCCGGGGTGACATCTTCACCGTACCGGCTGAGCATGGGGATATCCGCAACCTGACACAAACCAACGGCATTAATGAAAAATACGCCGTCTGGTCGCCCGATGGAAATAATATCGCCTGTGTCTCAGATAAGACCGGCGAGGAAGAAATCTATATCCTGTCAAGAGAGGATGACTGGCGTGAAATCCAGCTCACTACGACAGGTAACAACTGGCGGTTTCAACCGCGCTGGTCGCCTGATTCCAAAAAGCTGGCATTTTCCGATTCTGAAACCGGACTTCATATCCTCGACGTAAACAACCGCGAGATTACTACAGTCGACGAGACGTTCAAGGACAGGATCGGTCATTACCGCTGGTCTCCGGATTCCCGCTGGCTGACCTATGTCAAACATCCGGATAAAACACGTATCCGTTCGATATTTTTGTATTCGCTCGAAGATAACCAGATCTACCGCCTGACTGATGGTACCACCGATGATTACAACCCGGTTTTTGATCCCGATGGAAACTACATCTACTTTATCAGCAAGCGCAGTTTCAACGCTACTACCGGCGATTACGAGTTCGATTTTGTTTACAACCATATGGATGGTATTTACGCTATCCTGCTGGATAAGGATAAGCCCTCACCGTTTGCCCCGAGATCCGACGAGGTTGGGGAAAAAGAATATGACGACGACGATGATGAAGATGATTGGGATTACAAAGCACCGAATAAAATCAAAATCGACTTGGATGGGATCATGTATCGGCAGGTGTCAATACCGATCGATCCGGGGAGCTATTCCAATCTCAAGGCTGTCCCGGGCAGGCTGTTCTATTACTACAACCCGTACCGCGGGCTTTCGGGCAAAAAAGATGACAGTGACCGCAGGCTGATGGTTTTCGATATGGAAGAGCGTGAAGAGAAGGTCTTTCTCGAAAACCTCAGCGGTTACAATTTCTCTGCCGATTATGAAAAGATTCTGATTAGAGACGGCAATAAATATTTCATAAACAAAGCTTCAGCCGACAAGGGCGATAAATCCAGAGGTGTGCTCGATCTGGATGGCCTGGAGATGTATCTCGACCGCAAGGCCGAATATGCCCAGATCTTTGATGAATGCTGGCGCCGGATGAGGGATATGTTCTACGACCCCAATATGCACGGTGTCGACTGGCAGGCGATGCATGACCTGTACGCTGAGCTGGTACCCCACGCTTCTCACCGCTTCGACCTGATTTATATCATCGGCGAGTTAATCGGGGAAGTCGCCTGCTCACATACCTATGTCGGCGGGGGCGACTATAACCGCCCGTCGTCGGATCAGGTCGCGCTTCTGGGCGCGGTGATCGAGGCTGATTCTTCAGCAGGCCTGTATCGTATCGGCAGAATCTTCAACAGTGTCAACTGGGATAAACGTTTGCGGTGTCCTCTGACTGAGCCGGGAGTTGGTATCGAGGAGGGTGAGTACCTGTTCGCTATCGACGGAGAGAACCTGGATGTTTCCATTAATCCGTACAAGCTTCTGGTCAACAAAGCTGACCGTATGGTTACCCTGACTGTCGGAAAAACTCCTGATCGCGACAGGGCACGGAATGTCAAAATCGATCCTATCGATAACGAAGCAGGACTTTGGTACCATGACTGGGTCGAACGCAGAAGGGAAATCGTCGACTCTCTTTCCGAGGGCAAGATCGGATATATTCATATACCCGACATGGGTGGTTTCGGGCTCAATATGTTTGCCAAACAATTCTACTACCTCTATAAAAAACAGGGCCTGATCCTCGACGTTCGTTACAATGGCGGCGGTTTTGTATCGCAGCTGGTTCTCGATCGATTAAGGCGTGTTGTGGCCGGTATGGGGGCCGGTCGGTTTGACTGGGTGGGAACTTATCCAAGCGTCGCATTTCATGGACATATGGCCTGCCTGTTAAATGAATTCTCATGTTCCGACGGCGATATTTTCCCGTACTATTTCCGCGAATACGGCCTGGGGCCATTGATCGGTAAACGAAGCTGGGGCGGAGTGATCGGAATCGGTGGTTTTCGACCGCTTACCGACGGCGGTTATCTGTTCGTGCCGGGTGGTGGCAGTTTCAGCCTCGAGGGTGACTGGACGATGGAGAATGTCGGTGTCTATCCCGACATAGAAATCGAACAGGATCCAAAGCTGGTTATGCAGGGCAGAGATCCGCAACTTGAAAAAGCGATTGAATACCTGCTCGAGAAAATCAAAACTGAGCCGAAGACATTGCCGGATAAACCGGGTCCACCGGAGCAGCGCAACAGATAAAAGAGTCTGATTATCAGTTCAAGACGCAGGGTGGATTTCCATTGCGGAAGATGTAATTAATCAGAAAGATTATGTCGACCAGGTTAACCTTCCCGTCGCAATCAGGATCACCGTTGGCAAGCGGATATGGCGAGGGACCGTCGTTAAAGATATAGTTGATCAGGTAGACCGGGTCGGTAGTGTTGATATCCCCGGAACCATCGCAATCACCCGGATACGGCTCCGGTTCGCCTATTATTACAGTATAGGTCCTCGTGTCGCTACGGGGTGGATTGGATGAATCGGTTACTTTCAGGCTGAAAGTGTATGAGGTCGCGTAAGTCGGCTGACCGCTCAAAGTCAAAGTGTCGCCGTATCGAAAAGACAACCCATAGGGTAACTGGCCCGATATTCGCTCCCATGTCAATGGCAACTCGCCGTTGGTGGCGCAAAATGACTGCGTGTAATCCCTGCGGACTTTGCCGGATATCGCGGAATCGGTAATGATCACCATTTCACCTGCAAAGACTTTCAGGAAATTACGCCAGCTCGTCCGTGACAGATCAACCTGGGATTCGTATTGGTCGATATCGCTGTGAGCCGAGTAATTTTTCGGAAACCAGATAGTGCAACCGTAGCCGTCAGTGTAGTTGGCGGTTTTGCTGTTTATAAAAGATGAGTCGATTGCATCGACAAGGTTAAGAGCGACGCTTCGTACCTCAGATGGAAGAGATTGGTTAATTGCCAGTGCCTGGGCAAAATTGTAGAGTTCATAGTTTGGTGTGGAGTAGGACGGGCTGTTGCGCCGTTCGATTTTTATAATAGAATCATGTTCGTTGAAGTGATTTGACAGGACGGAATTGAATGAATCGAAAGCCGGCATGAAGTGATCGACCATGACATTCAGGTCGACAGCGGCCTGCGTGTTACAGCATCCGACATCCTGGCCATACCATTCATAGTAAAACTGCACAATCTGGCCAGCCAGTTCGCGCGGGGTCATGTCCGGATTGCTCTTCAGGTTTACGAACGGTCCCTCATAATCCCAGCCGTCGAACGGCTCGTTATCCGGTGATGCGATACTAATATCAGCCGAGTAGCGTGCCTGGTAGTGCGTCTCGAATTGTCCACCCAGGCAGACGTCGTGCCCCACGATATCGATTTTTTTGCCGGCCGCGGCTCGCCCGGATGCCATCACTTGTTTGAATTCAGCCAGATCAATGTAATCGTCGGGATTGCCCCCGTTGTCGTCCCAGCACTCTCCCTTCATTACGAAATCATCCCCGCTTTTGAAAATCCCGGAACCGTGATCCCAGATGGAAAGCAGGTAATGCTCCGCCGGATAATTCTGGATCGACCAAACCAAAAAATCCTGCAGGGTTTCCGGATTGCCCATATCTTCTTCGGAGGCCAGCCAGCCAGCCTGATTGTCGATAATCGGTGAGATAATATTATTATCATCGCCTGCGGGCAGGCCGGAGCTGTCATGGGTTACATAATAGAGGTGAGTGTCGTCTACTCCCCAGCGGTCGAGCAGGTAGATGATATTGATGTTTTCATCCGAACCTGACAGTTCCAGTTCATTCAGGTCGTTAACGCCCGCCATGTCGAGGTTGTTATCGGCACAGCAATATACCATGATGGTCCATTTTTTGGTCGATTCCGCATTGAGAGACATCGAAAAAAGAATAAAAAGGGAGATGATAAAACCCGTCAACAGTTTTGATTTCATGATATTCTACCTGCAGTTTTAAAATACTATACGCAAGACCGCATTGATTCTTTAAAATCAAGGTAGCGTGAGTCCGGATTTTGTCAAGAAATATCCCATACGAAAAAGCGGGCCGGAGGATCGGCCCGCTTTTTGCACGGCTGAATAGTAGAGAAAGAAAAGGGTAGGATCAGTCTTCACCTGATGTCAGGAGTTCTTTGGCGTCCCACAGCTTTTTAGTCCTGCTTACCATGGCGGTGAATTCGATGATGTCATCATCACCCGGCTTATCACTGCCGAGCTTTTGTACCACCGGAAGAAGATCATCCAGGCTTTCGCCTTTGGCCCAGTAGGATTCGCGCAGAATTTCAGCAAACTGGGCGGCACAGGCGGACAACCTGAAATCGACCGATCTATTTTCAAATGTTGAGGAGATATCTTCACGCTTGAGCGGGAAACTGAGTTCGCTCACTTCGTCGTTAAATTCGGGATCCTTGTGACGGATGAAGACAGTCGCGTACTTTCCACGAGCGCCCTCCCTGAACTTGATTTCATAGAGTGCGGTGACATCATGGCCGGCCCCGATTTCTCCGCCATCCTCTTTGTCATCGCGGAATTTATCATCTTCGACATCGCGATTTTCATAGCCCAAAAGCCTGTAACTGAGCACTTTTTCAGGATCGAAATCGACCTGTATTTTAACGTCCTTGGCGATCACCTGAAGTGTGCCAGTCAGGTTTTCCATGAAGACCCGGCGGGCTTGCTGGAGGTTGTCGACATAGGCAAAATGGCCGTTGCCCTTGTCGCCCAGCTTCTCCATCAGGACATCGTTGTAGTTATTCATACCGAAGCCTACCGTAGTCAGGGTGATGCCCTGTTCGACATACTTTTTGATCTCGGCCAAAATCTGGTCCGGCCCGGTCGCGCCGACATTGGCGACACCGTCGGAGCAAAGGATGATGCGGTTGATTGCGCCTTTTTTGAAATTTTCGGAAGCCATCTGGTAACCGATCTTGAGACCTTCTTCGGCGAAGGTCGATCCGGCGGGCCTCAAACCGTCTATCGCCAGCAGGATTTCGGCTTTATCTTTGATCGAGGTGTGGTCCAGGATCTTTCGCCCCCGGTTGGCGTAAACGGCGATCCCGACTTTGTCATCTTCACGCAGGTTATCAACCAGGATCCTGAGAGCTTTTTTGACCAGGCCGAGACGGGTATCAATGCCCATCGAGCCGGATACATCGATTACGAATGTCAGTACTGCCGGTTTACGATCTTGCGTATCTATTTCCTGTCCCTTGATACCGATTCTGACCAGGTCGCAATTCTGACCGAAATACGATGGCGCGCCTTCGGTATAGGCCTTGAATCGGTCACGAGTCGGAGCCGGATAATCGTAATTAAAGAAATTCACGAACTCTTCAACCCGGACAGCATCAGCAGGCGGCAGGTGACCGCGGTCGATATATCCACGGGTTACGCTGTATGAGGCATCGTCGACATCGATTGCGAAAGTCGAATAGCGGTCATCATCCGTAAAAACAAAGGGATTCACTCCATGATGTTTAAAGAAAGCTCCCGAATAGGGCTCGCCATTTGGGGGTGTGGTACCGCCATGGGGAAGCCATTGCCCCATGGGCGGAGCAGGCGAGAGGCGGGGACTGAAACTTTTCCTCTCCACACCATCAACTTGATAACTTATTTCTCCCGTTCTGCCACCCCTGATATGTATCTCACCATTGCTGTTGACTGTTCCAGTTTGTGATTGTAATAGTTTATCGATATTATCAATCTGCGTTTTCTCGATTTCATCTGCTGTTACAGAACGGATATTCTGAACTTCACCGAGCTTGATTTCAGATCTTTCCGCGGTGACGACTGTTTCAGCGGACTGAAGTATAGTTTCCTCTAATTTCAAAATCCCCAGATTATAGGTGTCGTCCACTTTTAGCATCAGGTCTTTGATAGTTAGTTTTTTGTATCCTATGAAACGGATAACGAGATCGTATTTTCCGGGCGGAACGTTCAAAATAATGAAACTGCCGTCGGGTTTCGTCATAGTGCCAATTTTGGTACCCTCGATAACGACAGCTACCCCGGGAAGTGCTTCACCACTTTTTGCTTCAAACACTTTACCGATAATTTTACCGGTGGAACCTGCGTTGATGCTCGAAAGTGTGCCGAAAATCAGCATCAGGATCAAAATGGGTATAAGAATCCTTGTAACAGACATGACTGCCTCCTGTGATAATTGTGATTGAATTGTCTTTTTTTTCAGGCTTCTGCGGGCTTTACACTACAGACGCACGCTTTATTCCCGACGTTTAAAAGAAATAGTTCGGCATAGCAGTAACAGATTTTTAACTTGACTTAACCATAAGAGGGGCAAATATTTAACCTGAGATATATTTCGTTGAGATTTTTACAATAATGGCTGACATAAAACTAAAACATTTCTTCTGGATTCCTAACCTGTTCTCTTTAATCAGGTTTGTATTGGTTGTCCCGATCTGGATTCTGCTTCAGAAAAGCGATCAGACTTCGAATATATTACTTCTGGCGATTGTCGGGTTCGCGATTTTGAGCGACTGGCTGGATGGTTTTTTTGCCCGGGTTCTTGACCAGAAATCAGACCTCGGACGACTGCTGGATCCATTGGCGGATAAATTTCTGATGGTGGCTGGTTTAGTCGGGTTCGTTATTTACCGGGAATTCCCGCTGGCTTTGCTGTTGCTTTTAGCATACCGGGATTTTCTGATTGCAATCGGGGGGATATTGATCGCCCGCAAATCAGGTGAAATCACTGAATCCAATTTCTGGGGCAAGGCCAATACTACGGTTGTCTCGGTGGCGGGATTTTTCTTTTTACTTATTCCCGACTGGATCGGCACACAGGTTTTACTGGTTTTGTCGTATATATCTATCCTGATATCCGGGACCAGCTATCTGCTCGCCGGAATCCGCAAACTTGCTGTCAGGAAAAGCATTCTACCCCCTGTAGTGATCGCCTGTGGAATACCGGTGGTATTGATTCTCTATTTCTTCAGGTACAGCCTGCTCTGATTACTCTATCACGACAGCCTGGCCGCCGCGGCGATTATCTGCTTCGGCCTGCCAGGTTGAAGTCGACGTTTTGCGGGCTAGTACATTCAGGCAACCATAGGGAGTTCGTTCGGTCATCGTATGACCCAGATCGATTAGATTTTTTATGGTCTCTTCATCGAATGCTCCCGGTTCATAGTAGATCGCGTCAGGGAGATGCTGGTGGTGGTAGCGGGGAGCAAAAACCGTCCGCTCGAGGTTGAAATTGAAGTGGTAGTAATATAGAATCGAGAGAGCGACGGTTGTGATGATCCTGGAACCGCCCGGTGATCCGGTCACCATCACGGGCTCATCATCTTTGAATACGATCGTCGGCGACATGGAAGAGAGTGGTCGTTTCTGGGGCGCGATTTTATTGGCCTGACCACCCACCAGCCCATACAGGTTGGGCACGCCCGGTTTGATCACGAAGTCATCCATCTCGTTGTTTAGAAAGAAACCGAGGCTGTCGGCCACCACTTTCGAGCCGAAGCTGGCGTTTATTGTATATGTCAAAGCCAGGGCGTTACCGTAGCTGTCGACAATTGAGTAATGTGTCGTCTGCTCCGATTCACCGGCCAGGTTTCCCGGTTCTACTTCTGTTGAAGGTGTGGCCTGCACGGGATTGAAATCAGAGATTCGCTCGACCGCGTAATTAAGCGAGGTCAGCTCGCGAATGGGCACATCCACGAATTCGAAATCTCCCAGGTATTCAGCACGATCCGCATAGGCCCGCTTGCATGTTTCCGCGAACAGGTGTACGAAGACCGGATTGTAGGGGCTGTTTTTGGGCAGGCTGAATTGCGAGAGCATGTTAAATATCTGGGCCAGGAGTATGCCTCCTGATGACGGCGGACCCATCGAAAATATCCTCAAATCATCGTATTCACAACTGATCGGAAGACGCCAGCGAGGCTGATACTCTTTGAGGTCTGTACGGGTTATCAATCCGCCGTTGGCCATGCAGGCCTGCTCTAAAAGATCGGCAGTCCGCCCGCCATAGAAACCGCTGGCACCGTACTCGGCAATTCGTTTCAATACCTCTGCCAGGTCGGTTTGAACCAGCGTGTCGCCCCGGCGGAGCGGAATTCCGTCTCTGAAGAAAATCTCACGAGTGCTTTCGAATTCGGCCAGGGCCTGCATATGATCGACCAGGTCCGAGGCCAGCACCGAATCAACTGCGAATCCATTTTCCGCCAGTTCGATTGCTAAAGAGAGCAAGTCGTTTAAAGGCAAAAGCCCGAAACGGTGATGCAATTCCAGAAGTCCCGCCACTGTGCCCGGTACCGCGGCCGCTTTGTAGCCGAACAGGCTGGCGTCCACGACCGGATTACCGAGCGAGTCGAGATACATATCCTCGGTCGCGAACAGCGGAGCTTTCTCTCGAAAATCGAGAGTGGTCACGAGACTGGAATCCTTGCTATAGACCACGGCAAACCCACCACCGCCCAGGTTTCCCGCCTGCGGGTACACGACCGCCAGCGTAAAACCGACTGCGACCGCGCAGTCAGCCACGTTTCCACCCCTCACCAGGACATCCCGGCCGACTTCGGTGGCAATCGGATGAACGGTGCTGAGCGCGCCCTGGAAATACTCGATTTTGTGATCCTGGCAGGTGAAAAGCGACAGCGAGATAAGAAGCGTGATCGAAATCAAGACAAACCGTGTATATCTCATAATCATGGACCTCGATTAATTCAATTCTTTGACGATAATATCCGAAATTCTTGAAGCGCCTTCAAGTCCGAATTTCGTTGTTTCGAAAATCAGGCGTTTGCTTCTGGCACGATAGTCCTGAACGAAACGATCTAAACCGGAACGGATATCGTCGTTAGATATATCATAGAGCAAGCCATGTTCTCTGGCAAATTCACGATTGAGAGGAGCGAAACTTCCGAAGTCGGGCGTCAGTAAAATCGTCGGGAAGCCGAGACCGACCGTCCAGTTTATACGTTCATGAGCGGCCATAATTATTATATCAGCAGTTTCCAAAAGTGACAGCTCCAGAAGTGTCAGGTTCTCTCGCTCGGGCAGGCCGAATACTATCAGTTTCGATTCATTTCGATTGAACTTTTCGATATCCGCCTCGGGATTGAATTCAGCCAGTTTTCCTTTCATCCAGTTGACCATGCGATGATCGCATCCGGCTGACAGGATGACCCGTCCGAGCCTGCCGGTAAGAATATGTCCGATAGCCGAAATAATCTGCTCCTGATGGTAACGCGGGTATGCGCCGGAAGTGAAGAACGCGAATGTCGGTTCCCGGCCGGCTTCGATACGCCGGCTTCTGTTTTCCCGTAGTTCATTGTTTTTTGATGCGATCTCGGGTTCGAGCACCAGGCCGGTGATCTCAAACTGTGCACTCATCAGGCCGGCCGCCAGCATTCTGTCCTGCGTGATTTCAAGCGGTACGAAGATCTTCTCAGTGCGCATTAGATCGAATTCGACCGGCCACGCGATTTCACCATGTACATACCAGACCCGGCAGATATCCGACAGAAGCTGTGCCAGAAGCGGATGGGCGACTAAAACAACGCCATCGTAACCGGTATACTTTCTCCTCAGGTCGCGGCCGAGATATTTCACGATCATTCCGCTCTGGACAGAGGATTTGCGGTTTTTCCTGAGGTTGTTGTAAAAACGCGAAACCAGGCCTCCTCGGCCACCCGCACGATACATCCGAGCCACCATCTTCCAGGCCATCCGCGAAAAACCATGTGATTCCTTGAAAACGGATGTCACCGCCAGTTTTTCGGGAGTGTCTTCCAGTTTTGGCCGTAACATCCGTAGAACTGAATCGAGATAGTTTGGATGCCCCCGGCCGATATCTGTATAGAGTGCTGATACCTGTTCAGGTAAGTTCTTACCCATACATACAGGAAATAAAAAAGACCGTCTCCTGGCAAATAAAACTTTTGATTATAGCGATTCAGGTCAGACCCTGATCCTGGCGATTTCGGAATCGTCCTGACGATTTTCTTCAGAAGGAGCTTCGAGAGGGAGTTTGATGGTGAAGATGGTACCGCCTTCGTTTCCACGGCGGACTTTGATTTTGCCATTGTGGTTGGCGACAACTTTGGCGCATACGATCAGTCCGAACCCGTGGCCCTCGGATTTGGTCGTAAAGCGGGTGGTGAAAGCTTTGTCGACAAGATCCTGGGGGATGCCCGGACCGTTGTCGCGTACTTCGATTACAACTTCTTCTTTTTCAGGATCAAAATTCGTATGGATATCGATTTTAGAATCATCATGCTTCTTCAAGGCCTGCGCGGCATTGTTAAGGATGTTGTAAAAGAGCTGTGACAGCTGGCTCGGATCGGCCATCATGGCAGGAGTAGAGGTGTCCAGGTACTTGTTCAGCTTGATCTCGCGGAAGCGCTTTTGAGGTGATAAAAACGACACGATATCTTCAATCAGTTCGTTGAGATTGATGCTCTGGATTTCGGTTTTGAGATTGGCTGAATCAACCAGCCCCGATGTGAAGCGTGTCATCTGGTCGAGACTGCCGTTGATGCTCTCGATATACTTTTCCACCTCCTGCATATTTTCGATCTTTGCCTTGTAGCTCAGAATCTCAAAATTTGAGCGCACGATATTGAGGAAGTTATTGAGTTCGTGCCCGATCTCAGCCGACATGATTCCCTTGGTAGCCACTTTCTCAAGGTTGACGATATCATCGTGGAGCTTTTCGAGCTCCGACAACGCTTTCTGGGATTCCTCGAACAGGGCGATGTTTTCTGCCGCCAGCGATATCAGGGAGAGTACAATCGACAGCAGTTTCAGGTCGCGGTCGTGGAGTGGTTCCTCGCTCGATTCCTGCAACAGCAAAACGACGTGAAAGTGATTTCTACTGTTGACAGCCAGGGTCGTAACAGAGGCATCTTCCCGGAAAAATCCGGCATAAGATTCAGCCTCGGGAATTACTTTTATCAGGTTTGCAAAGAATTCATTCGAAGTCATCCCGGTTGTTCGAAGAGGTGACTCGACCTGGAAACAGCTTTCGATTTCTCCGGCCCGCATCATCCGCGAGAGCATCTTGAATGCGCCTTCCTTGACATTTTGAGTGGCGGCCAAATCGAGCTTGCTGGAACGAGCGTCCCAGGCGGCGATCATGCCAACCTCCAGACTGCAATTCAAAAGCGCCAGCCCCAAAGACAGTTTTAACAGGCTGTCACGGTCACCGACATTGTAAAGCACCTCCATCAGGTCAGAGAGACGTTTCAAATCCTGCCCGCCAGAACTTTCCTCCAGGCGGGTCTTTTTGTCGGTCGCTTTTTTTATGGCGTTACGAAGCTCGGTAAGTTCGAACGGCTTCATGATATAGTCATAGGCGCCGGTCTTGATCGCCTCCTTGGCGGTGTCAAGACTGGCGTAACCGGTCATGAAAACCGTTCCCAGATCGGGGTCGATCTTCTGCGCTTCACGCGCCAGGGTCATGCCGTCCATATTGGGCATCTTGATGTCGGTCAGTAAAAAGTCAAATTTCTGGGAATTCAGAAGTTCGAGTGCTTTAAGCGGATCATTCGAAGTCGTTATTTCATAGCCCTCGGTTTTGAGAACATCCGAAGCGATATTTAATATGATCTGCTCATCATCTACGATAAGGATCTTGTATTTTCTGGATTTGCTGTCATCCACAATGGCACTCATCGAGGTTTAACAAGTTTTTCGGCCTGCTTCAGAGTTTTCTTGAGTTCCGTCAACTCGAATGGTTTTGCCAGGCAACACAATGCGCCCATCTGGTTTGTCTTTTCCGCCAGCTTGTCCGGCAGGCTGTCGGTCATGACAAAGCAGATATCGGGATCGATCTCCCGTGCTTCAATAAAAGTGTCGAATCCGTTTTTGCGCGGCATATGAATATCACAGATTACCAGGTCATAGCTGTCGGACCTGATTTTGTCTATAGCCTCAACTCCATCGTTGGCTTCATCGAATTCATACCCCTCCGATTCGAGAACATCACACAGGAAGCGCCTGATGATCGGAGTGTCATCGACAACCAGTACTTTTTTGATTTCAGACATATATCGGAACTCGATTTAAGGACCTGAAAGATTGTAATACCTACACTATTTATCGGCAGGAAAAGCAAATCTTTACTTATCAGGCTGAATATTTAATCAGATTCCGGGTTATTCAACATCCCTAATCTGTTCCGATTCTGTTTCAGGTTGAGGCGGTTGTTCGGTAGTACAGGCTTTATCCAAAGGCAGAACCAGCATGAAGGTCGTGCCCTCGCCGACCCTGCTCTTGACCAGTATATCGCCCTGGTGCTCCTTGATGATGCCGTAAGAAATAGAAAGCCCGAGACCGGTACCCTTGCCGACTTCCTTGGTTGTATAGAACGGTTCGAAGATTTTGTTCAGAACCTCAGGCGGTATACCACATCCGGAGTCAGTGAATTCCACCTCGACACAGCCAGTAAATTCGCCCACCGGCTTGGCAAAACGGGTTGCGATGAGGAGCTTGCCTCCCTCTTTCATGGCATGTTCAGCATTGATGATCAGGTTCGTGAATACCTGCTGGAGCTGGCTGGCGTTGCCGTTATATTTGGGGAGATCGGGATCGAGCTGTTTTTCCAGTTCTATGTTTTTCATGTCGAGCTGATGCTGTACGAATGTCAATGTTTCCTCGATCGCCTCGTTGAGGTCGAATGGTTCGAAGTCCTCCTTGGATGAGGTGCGCGAGAACTTCAGGAGATTTTTGACGATCTCTTTGCAACGACGGGCCTGCTGTTCAATATCGCCCAAGAAACGGCATTGCGATTCGATGTCCTCCTCGGTCATCTCGGTTGCTTTCTTGCGCGAAATCTTTTCGAGGGCGTATTGCGAATAACCCAGGATTCCGCCCATCGGGTTGTTCAATTCGTGGGCGACACCCGCCGCGAGTTGCCCGATAGCCGCCATTTTCTCCGACTGGATCAACTGGTCCTGGGCATTTTCCAGTTCGCGCGTGCGTTCCGCAATCTTCTGCTCGAGAGTACGGTTGTACATCTCGACCTCATGGCGGTACTTGCGAAGCGAGTCGGTCATCTTGTTAAAAGATACAGCCAGTCTGGCGATTTCGTCGGTGGACTTGACCGGAACCTGGTGCGAGAGATCGCCCGAGGCGATCCGCTCCGTGACTGACACGATATTTTCGATCGGTTTGATCGTGAAATTGACCATGGTGATCGTGAGGACAATCGCCGCCATGACAACCAGCGTGGTCAGAATAATTGTCATCCAGACCATGCGCGATATGTCTTTTTCCATCTGGAGAAGAGAAATGCCCAGGCGCGCCAGCCCGATCGGCTCGGCCTTGACATTGCCGCCATTCAAACCGGTCTGGACATTGCCCAGTTCTTCGCGTGCCAGGCCTCCCTCGACTGAATACTTGAAGACCGGATAAGTGAATTCCATCAGGTTGTAGTTGAGGTTCTTCAGCCGGCGAATATCGACCGAGACACGTTTCAGATTCAGAAGATTTTCAGTATTGCCGGTGATCAGTTCATTCATGTCGAGCGAATCCTGGAGCGTGGAGACCTGGGCTATCAGGTCACCCTGGCTGTTTTGCACGGTCACGAATACGAAGTCTTTTTCGAAGGCGAGAGTTTTCATGAGGTCCTTGAGGATCATCTCGGACTCGATCATGACGCCGTATTCGCAGTTGTTGGCCAAAATCTTGATCAATGATTCACCGCGTTTTTTCAGCTCGGTCATCATGTTTTCTTTCTGGCTTTTGATCAGTGAACCGACCAAAATAGCCGAGGTCAGAATGATCAGGGCTGAAATCGCCGCCACTGCCTGGAAACGCAGGGATGTCACCTTAAACAACCGCCTCATTTGTAGATCTCCTTGGAAATGTCCACCAGCGACTGATCGATTTCGATGCCGAGCTGATTGGCGGTTTTAAGGTTAATGTGAAGATAGATAACTCCCGGTGGAGCCAGGGGCAGTTCACCTATGGGCGTACCCTTGAGATGGCTGGCCGCGAGTTCACCGGCTTGACGGCCGATATCTTTGTAATCGTAATTGAGCCCCAGCAGTGCGCCACTCTTGACGAAATTTGGCGAAAATCCCATGATCGGTTTGCCGTTACGGAGGGCGGCCAAAATCATGAAACGGGTTGCCTGGGGCGTATAGATCTGGTCGTCGGCAGTCGTCCAGATACCGTCGACAACCCGGCAAAGCGAATCCAGCGCTTTAGGCAACTCCTTGTCGGAATTGATCTTGATTGCATGAAAATCGAGATTCAACTGCGGGGCTACCCGATAGGCTTCTTCGATCAGCGAGGCGGTATTGGCGGTGTAGATAACCCCCAGCTTCTTCAGCGAGGGGTAGACCATTTTGAATTTTTGAAACTGGATATCGACCGGAATATCCAGTGTGCTTCCGGTAATTCGGACGCGAGAAGAATCATCGGGACTTATTATCCCGGAGGTGGTTGGATTGAGGACCGTCGAAAAAATCAACGCCTTATCTGGAAATGTTTCCTTTATATATTTAGTGCTGGGCGAACCGACTGAGATAATCAGGTTCGGATTGAGCACATTGATTATACTTTTTAATTTGGCTTTGCCTTCGGACTTAAAATTAATTTCCTCGATTTCCGTCTCGAGGCCGGAGTATTTTAAGGATTGGCGGATCCCCTTGACAGAACGCGAGGTGGCGTGAGTCGAATCCGAGCAGACGATTAGAATCAGTTTTTTAAGCGAGTCCGTATTCTGGGCAAAACCTGCCGTGCTTACCACTAGCAGACAGAGAGCCAGGCTGCAAAGCGACTTCAGTAAACTTCTAAACAATTACAGGTCCTCTGCTTATATGAAACGTAAGCGTCTGTAAAACGGGACTATAGATCCCCTTCATCTGGCAACAGATTGAACAAAAACTGATCCTATAACCGCAGTTTTTGGAAATAATCAATTCCGGTCACAGATTCTTTTCATGACAAAATGGTCATTGCTTATATCGGCAATTTGAATTTTGACCTTACGATGGAGCCGGGAATTTTTTCTGATTAAACATGTAAAATTCCCTTAAAAATATTTCCGGGATGTCGATATCAGATATTGAAAATAGAATCTCTGTCGTTTGCTGTGTCATAACGTCAGAATTGCACCCGGAAGTAAAATGCCCTGTTACGAATAAATTAAATATGAGGAGCCCCCGTGTGAAAAATGCCATGAAACTAAGCTGTCTGGTGTTTGTCCTGTTACTATTGACAGCTTCTTTACTTCATGCCGGGACCTCTGGAAAGATCGCCGGAACCGTTTACAGTGCGGAAACCGAGGAAGAGCTTCCCGGAACCACGGTACGAATTCCCGAGCTGGGATTTGCCGTGGCTTGTGATGCCGATGGAGAATTTTATCTGATTAATGTCCCTGTCGGTACATATACTATTGAGGCTACCCTGATCGGTTACCAGACGGTCACCAAGACCAATGTAAAGGTTCTGGTGGATTTGACAACACCGGTTGACTTCTACCTGGTCCCCAAGGAACTGTCATCTGATAGCGCTGTGATCGTCGTGGCTGAACGCGATCCGATTCAGGAGGATGTCAGTTATTCCGAGAATTGGCTGACGCGTGAAGAAATCATTCGCATGCCGAACTCATCTTCAGTACAGGACTTGATCGCCAATATGGCCGGAGCGGTGGTCGATGGTGACGGAAGCCTGCACCTGCGAGGCGGTCGTGACGGAACCATAAGTTACTACTTTGATGACACCAATATCCAGGATCCTTTTACCGGACGAGCCGGAACCAGGATTTCACCGGAAGCTTTGGAAGAGCTGTCGGTTGTCTCGGGTGGATACCTGGCCGAATACGGCGAAGCGCTCTCGGGTGTTGTAAATGCGCTCACCCAGGAGGGCGGGAACAGTTATTCCGGCAAGCTAAAACTATCTGACGGCCTGGCGACCCCGTATGATGTCAATACCGGAGAGTTCGGTGATCTGCGCCGAAACGATCGCAACACCTATGTTTTCAACCTGGGCGGTCCGGTGCCGATGCTTAAAAATAATCTGGATGCGCGCTTTTTCACTTCGAGTGAATATCGCGATCTCGAAGGCTACCTCCCGCATAACCGGCTGATCTCATTTTCTCAGACCAGCAAATTGAATTTCAAGCCGGTTCCCAGCTTGAAGTTCAACCTGTACGGGAATTACTATCGGGCGCAAAGGGAGCGTTACATTCATCGCGATGTCAACGACGTTTCCTATGATTTCAATCTCGATGGCGCTGGGCTGATCAAAAACCTCAGCTATCGCTATGGAGTCAAAGCCAGCTATACATTTTCACCCAGTCTCATCTTTAATGTCAGCTACAATCATTTTTATACCCGAACCAAGCTGGCCCCGGAACATCTCTTCGATACCTACTGGGATCAATGGCCGGGATATTCCGAGGATGAAAACGGTGTCTATAACGGCACGATTCACGAAAACAATTATCAGCCAAACTATATCGGCAATACATGGGCCGGGTTCACGGACAGTTCCGACTTCTATCCTGTTTATTCATATCGAAGAAATAGCTATAACAGTTTCTCGACTGAGCTGATAAGCCAGGCCAATAAATATAACCAGATTAAACTGGGACTCGAGTATAGGGTAAATGACCTCAGCTGGGATCAGAAACAGTTTTTCAATTCGCAGCCGTACGGTGAAAAATATGACGTTACTCCTCATTACGCGGCAGGGTATATCCAGGACAAAGTCGAGCTCGGATACCTGATCATGAACGCCGGCGTACGTTTCGATTATCTCGATGCCGCTATTGACTACTGGGATGATCCTGTTACAAAGGAAAGTAAAAAGACAGCCAAACCGAAAACCGAGGTGTCGCCCCGTTTCGGAATGTCATACCCGATTGGAGAGAATTCGGTTATTCACTTCAATTACGGTTTCTTCTACCAGGTGCCTCTGTATATGTACATGTTCACAAACCTCCAGGGTGATTTAAACACCGGCTTCCCGATCGTCGGTAATCCGGATATGGATCCCGAGAAGACAGTTGCCTACGAGGTGGGCTGGAATCATCTTTTGACAGAAGATATCACCTTCAAGATGATCGCATATTACAAGGATGTCTCGAATCTGACCTCGGGCCGATTAATCGAATTCCCGGGTGGTTCTTACACCTATTATACCAATGCTGATTATGGTTCTGTAAAAGGTCTCGACCTGATAATGGTCAAACATCGCCACGGTTCACTTTTGGCGGGATCGGTAAACTATTCCTACATGATGGCGATGGGCAACTCATCAGATCCGAACGAGGGCTACTACAATTATTATACCCGTGATAACTCCCCGCCCTGGCCTGACCGGGAATATCCGCTGGCCTTCGACCAGCGCCATAAACTGGCGGTCAATGTCGATTTGAGTATCCCGCGTGATTATAAATTCAAGCTCTTTGGCCTTACTATGCCGTCGGCCTGGGGATTCAATACCGTGTTTAACTACGGGAGCGGACTGCCGTATACTCGAACGAACAACCAGGGCGACCGAATCGGATCACCCAATTCCGGCAGGTTGCCGTCATATTTCAGGGTTGATATGCGTTTTGTCAAAGATATCCCGCTGAAACTCTCGTCCTCGAGCCAGATGTCATTTTTTGTAGAAGTCGAGAATCTTTTCGACCGTCGTAACATCGTCAACGTTTACACCAATACCGGTGAAGCGGATAATGACGGCCTGGCCTCGGGCCTCTCCGAAGCGGATCAGGAGCTGTATGAACTTATGAACAAAGACCCCCAAAACTATGACACCCCGCGCACCCTCCGCTGGGGTCTTGAACTGTTATTCTGAGGGAGGAGGATATAATGAAGATTCTTAGATTATCCTTGATCATCCCGGCGATAATGGTTCTCCTTGCGACCGGCGGAGTTGATGAGCTGGTGGCCGGCACTGCCCAGCAGAGCTCACTGCCACCAACCGAACTGATCGACTATGTCATCCACAGCAAGGGCAATATCGTCACCGCGGTCTTCAACTGGGGACTGATTGGCGGTTTTTCAGATGTGCCCTCAGGAGAATGGCCCAAGGGATCGGGGAGAAACTATATCGGCGAACTGAAGTACTGGATGGGTGCCACCCTTCCCAATGGCGATACGGTGGTGGCCAACGCTTCCGAAGATTTCAACCCGGAAATCGATGTAGCTGTTTCGCTGGACCAGACTATTCATTTTTCGACTGACAGCACCCGTTATGATTATGATCCCTCCGACACTGTCGGCCTGGGAGTATCCGCTCCGGCTTACGGCTGGAGACATTACGATCTCGATACTGACAGCTGGATTTACAACCGCAAATACAATCCCTGTGACAGCAGTTTTGTAACCTGCGGTCCCATCGCCCAGCAGGAAAGCCAGTACATCATGAATGATGAGCGACTCGGCTATGCCGCCCTGGGTGTTATGGTTTCACAAACTATCTATCAATGGAATTACGATTACAACAAAGATATAATGTTTGTGGAACTGGAGATCGAAAACGTTTCTGACAACGATTATACCGATTTTGCTTTCGGTCTCTACGTCGATATCGATGTGGGCGGATGGTTCGAAGGTGAAAACGGCCGACTTGGCGATTTGGTCGCTTACGACAGCGCTGAGAACCTGGCCTGGATATACGACCAGGACGATTACGACCCCGGCTGGGGAGCTTCGGTTGTGGCCGGTCGGATGGGTACCAAGTATATCGAAACTCCCGGCGGTCGCGGTATGACCGGATTCCGTACCGGGATCTGGGACAGCCTGCCGGATACCGATCAGGGTCGTTTCGCGCTTCTTAATTCCGAACAATTCGACGATATCCTGCCTCCGGCGGATCAGTATTATATCCAGTGCACCAACGGTATCGAGCTGTCCTCCGGTGATGTCGTCCGGGTGGTCTACACCCTGATTGCCGCCCAGACTGATGAAGAAATGGTTGAGAAATCTCAGATGGCACAAGTTGTATACGACAACTTCTTTACCGGTCCGGAGCCTCCGCCTCAGCCGGGCCTGCGAGCTGAAGCCGGGGACAAAAAAGTCCACTTGTACTGGGGTAATGATGCCGAGGATGCGCTCGATCCGCTTTCATGCTCTGAAGATTTTACAGGTTATAAGATTTTCCGATCCACCAATTTCGGTGCCACCTGGGGGCCTTTGACAAATAATCCGGATGGCTCTCAGGGGCCCGACTATATCCCGCTGGCGACATTCCGCAAGGATGAGACCACGGGCATGATTCGCCACAGCTATGTAGACACAAATCTCGTCAACGGTTTTGAGTACTGGTACGCCGTGGTCGCCTTCGATGAAGGTGATACAACGATCTCACTGAAATCACTCTCTTCCGCTCGTGGCCGACCGGGCGAGGATTCCTCCGCCGTGAGAGTTGTTCCCCGTACGGATCCGGCAGGGTATTACCCGATCCAGCAGACGGTCGAACATCGGTACAACGGCGATGACAAGAAAAGCGACGGCAGTATAGCGGTTGAGGTTTTTGATAAGTCTCAGTTCGACGGAAATGAATATAAAGTAGTATTCGAAGAACAGCCCCTGCAGACATACTGGCACTTACTGGATGACGTCACCGGGGACACACTGCTGACATCCCAGACAGACCAAAATGCCGATCTTCAAGAGGCTCAGATCGTCGATGGCCTCCAGGTTCTGGTCACCAACGGTGAGCGGGAACCGCGTGACATGGCCCAAACAGGATTTTCCGGGGGCGATACTACCGTCTCAATGATGCATTTCTTCGGTTCGGTGGCGGAGGTGTTCGGGTATCCGCGGGGCGGGGATATTCATTTTCGCTCAAACTACGAGATTCGATTTACCGCCACGGGCTCTCAGGGTTACTGGTGGTGGGATGATGTCACACCGGTACAACTGCCCTTCGAGATCTGGAACACGTCTCTCGGCTACCAGGTCATCGCTGAAATCGGGGACTTTGAATATGACCAGGAATGGGATCCTGAAGTTGGTGACTATATCGTGATCAACAACACTCCCTATGATGGCTCGCCTCACCCGGAAGCGTTTCCGTACCAGATGAGCTGGGTGTTCCGTTTCGATACAGCGGCTTATGGCCAGACCGGTGATGTCTACACGATCGAAGGTGCGCCCTTGAATTCTGCCAATGACGAGTTCTATTTCACCACGCCCGGGATCGATACAGCCACGGCTCAAAACCAGATGGATCAGATCAAAGTCGTACCGAACCCGTACCTGGCCTACGCAGACTGGGAGCATGAGGCGGGTGAAAGAAGAATCGAATTCATTCATCTTCCCGATGATGCCACGATCAGGATTTATACCTTGGCAGGTGATCTGGTGGTGACTTTGAAAAACAGCAATGATGGAACAGTGGCCTGGGATTTGAGATCTGTCAATGAGCAGGGAATAGCGCCGGGTATTTATCTCTACCATGTCGAGTCACCTTTCGGTGAAAAAATCGGTAAATTCGCGATAATCAAGTAGGCGGGCAGGAGTATGAACATGAAAAAATATATATTGATTATACTGACACTTCTGCTGTTCTGTTTCGGCCAGGTATCAGCAGATGAATTTTCCAAGGTTGGAACAGCCGGCGCTCAGTTTCTGAAGATCGGTATGGGCGCTCGCTATATCGGTCTGGGTGAAGCGGCTACTGCAATGGTCGATGATGTCTACGGCCTGTACTGGAATCCGGCGGCATTGTCATCGCTTCAACAGTCGCAGGTCGCCTTTACCTCGGTCGACTGGGTGGCGGGTATACGGCTGAACTATTTCGCTTTCGCTTATCCGGTGCGCGAGGATATGACGCTCGGGTTTGCCCTCGATGTTCTCTCGGTGGGCGATATGGAAGTTACTACCGTTTACAAGCCGGATGGCACCGGACAGACCTTCGATGCCAACAGCGTCGCGCTTCAGGCAGGTATCTCGAAACAATTGACTGACCGGTTTGCCTTTGGTGTCAATTTCAAATATGTATCGGAACAGATCTCTGAACAGCATTCGCGCGGTTTCTGTTTCGATGTTGGCGCACTGATGTACACCGGTTTTAAATCGCTCAGGCTGGGAATCAATATCTCGAATCTGGGACCCGATCTGCATTTCGACGGTAATGAACTCGACGAAAAACTTAATCCGGATCCGGATAATCCGAATCAAGCAGAGGTCGATTATGAATACGCTACCGATAATTATGATCTGCCGCTCATGTTCCGTGTAGGACTGGCATATGATCTTATGGACGACACCCGCAACCGCTGGACATTTTCGGTCGAAGCCCGAGATCCCAGCGACAATATCGGGCAGTTTTCTGTCGGCAGTGAGTATGGTTTAAACGAGATGTTCATGCTCCGTGCCGGGTATAAATTCAACTACGAGGAGGAGGGACTTACCCTTGGCGGAGGACTCAACCTCAATCCGACCCCGCGGACGAATCTCAGCTTTGATTATGCCTGGGCTGATTTCGGTCGATTGCAATCGACCCATCGCTTTTCGATCGGGCTGAAATTCTAAAATGTATTAAATATTGTAGATTTTTGAGATATTTTTTATTATACTAATCAAGGACATTACATGAAACCTTTACCACCTGATCAAGCGAAAGGTAGTGAATCTCCGATGAACGATCGCCCCGCAGATTCGAGAGGTACTATTCTTTTAATTGACGACGAGGAAATCATTCGTCAGCTCGGACGAAATATCCTCCAGAAGGTCGGTTATGAAGTCATTACTGCAGAAGATGGAAGAAGTGGAATTGAGGTCTACCGCGAGAATCGGGACAAAATCGATGTCACGATCCTGGATATGTCAATGCCGACTATGAGCGGCGAAGAGACCTTCGAACATCTCAAGTCAGAATTTCCCGATGTGCGTGTTCTGATATCCACCGGCCACTCAATGGAGAGCGGGATCGGAGGGCTTATGGATCGCGGTGTCTACGGTCTGCTTCAAAAACCTTATCGCGTGGGCGAGTTGACCAAGAAAATCGAAGAAGTCATGAACATGTGAACCCGATTGTTCGTTGCGAGAATATAGAATGAGGCCGCCTTGAGAGGCGGTCTTATTTTTTGTCTTGATCTACGAGAATATCAGGCTATCATTATTACAAACAGAAAGGAGTCTGTTATGCCTACCTTCGTACTGATGACCAAGCTTCCGCCCGAGATCAGCCAGAAGATGAAAGAGCGCGCGGCTGTAGGCCGGGAATGGCTCAACAAAGTCAAGGAAAAATGCCCCACAGTAAAGTTTCTGGATCACTACGCACTGCTTGGACCTTATGATTTTCTGGATATCTATGAGGCCGACAATGCCGAAGAGGCGGCGAAGGTTTCGATGATATCGCTGGCTTTCGGGGCTGAGCGGGCTGAAAGCTGGAACGCAATTCCGTACCAGAGATTTCTGGAACTGGCACAGGATTTATAGTTGCAGTCAACTGTCATGAGTTTCAGTCTACCTGAAAGCGTCGACGATTTTCATCTGGGTCGCCCGTATGGAGGGGAATACTCCTCCCACGAAGCCCATTGAAATCGCGAAGATAAATGTATACATCACAGTCAGGAGCGTCAGCGTCATCTTGAGATAGAACTCGCCAAAGAAGTTGACTGTGGAGAACATCTGCAACTCGAATGTTGAAAAAATCGAGGCGACTGCTATGCCCAGGATGGCTCCGAGTGTGCCGATCAGCATCGACTCGATCAGAAACGCGGCCTGGATGCCCTCGGCCTGGAATCCGAGGGAACGCAGGGTGGCGATTTCGTTGGTGCGATTGGCGACCGCCGAGTACATCGTAATCATCGCGCCGATCGTTGCTCCCAGGGCAAAAACCACGCAGATAA
Organism: Candidatus Zixiibacteriota bacterium; assembly: GCA_014728145.1. Taxonomy (NCBI): domain Bacteria; kingdom Pseudomonadati; phylum Candidatus Zixiibacteriota; species Candidatus Zixiibacteriota bacterium. The sequence goes on from WJMC01000076.1 coordinate 24,262, forward strand.
ACATACCCAGGTATTTCAGAAATCCGGTGGTGTTTTCGGATTGGCCTTCGTAGTAGCTTCTCTCGATATAGGCTTTGACTTCGAGATCGGGGGTGTCTTCCAAAGTCTGCTTGAGAGCTTCGAATTCACCCGGCTCTTCCAGTCTCGCTAAAACAATTGATCCGGCCACTCCGGCCCGGTTGTAGCTGTCGGTCAGGCTGTATATATCGGTCCAGATTTCGGAATCATACATCGAACCGCCGCATTCGAAGACCCCGATAACTCTAAAATAATCACCGGCCACATTTATGGAATCACCGACATTACAATGGGCCATTCGCTTGCTCAGAGATTTACCCACAATACAGTTCGGCAATCCCATTTCGTACATTTCACCCTCGATCATTCTGAAATCACGCCTCAGTCGAGGCGCAATCTCACCTGTCCCGCGCATGGTGACGTTTTTCAACTCCGTCGTATCCTCTTTGGAGGGTAAAGAAATGCTGGTAATCAATTCGGGTGAAAAAAGCTGTTCGCTGTATTCTTCATCAAATGCAAAAAAGCCCAGGTTTTCGAGTTTATCGACTTCATCGGGCATTAGCGAGCTTTGAACTTCGGAAAACTTATCTTCCTCCATAAAGACCACGTTGTCTGTTTCACCGGTCGAGGTCAGAACTTTCTGGATTCCAGCCGCCAGCATCAGCACACCGCAGAACATGAAAGATACCAGGCTGATTCCGAGGATTGTCAAAACCGTTGTCAACGGACGGGAGAAGAGGCTCTTGAATGTATACTTAAATGGAATCGTGACTTTACCCATATAATCTGTCAGGCTCGGCCTGCTTAACAGGTACCAGAACAGCAGAAACAAAACCGCGCGCCCGGCATCGACCAGGTCGATATCAAAAAGACCCAGCATGGTTTCAAAAAGCATCAGCCACAAAAACCAGATCCGCCCCCAGTTGTGGCCTTTCATGACTGCGATACCCATCACCAGATGATACAGCGAACGAAAGACCATCAGGATAACCAGAAGCGTCAAGGCTTCGAAATCGAAATACTGATCGATGAAGACCTCGACATCCTCTGAAAGAACAGTCTTACCCAGAATCAGGAAGGCGGAAAGCAGGGAAAAGATGATCCCCAGGATGAAGATTATCAATCCGAGCAATCTCATGCTGGACGGTTTCGAGCTGTATTCCATGAATAAATCCTCTTGCTATTCGAGTGTCCTGAGACCGTCGACAATTGTCGTACGGGTCGCCTTTAGTATCGGCACCAGCGATGCCAGTATGCCGACGATTGCGAGAGCGGGACCCACCCATGCCAATGTTATCCATTTATATTCGACTTGTTGCAAAAACGGCATCAATTGCTTGAACATGATGATTCCCGGCCAGATCAAAAAAGCGCCTAACACAGCTCCCAATAGAGCCACAATCATTGATTCACCAAAATTCAAGAATACCAGGTGACCGGTCCTGAATCCAAGCGTTTTCAGGACAGCATTTTCAGATATTCGCTCGCGAGCAACCATCGACATTGTATTCAAAAGTACCAGAAGAATAACTCCGATCATCAGGTATGAACTTACCTTCAAAGCGGTTATGATCGTCTTGAAACGGTCAATTTGAGCATCCGCATACGCGTTAACCGACTCAGTTTTGGTTTCGTAGTCGCTGTTCATGAAAAGTGAATCGACCCGGGCTGCCACCTCGGCCGCTTCATCGGGAGGATCGGCCAGAAGCTCGATCCAGCCGACCTGGTGCTCAAGTTCAGGTGATACGTTTTGACCAATTGACTGCCGGAACAGATCACCACGGACCATCATAAACTTGGTCTGTTGCTGTTGTTCCTGGTTAAATTCAAACTGGCCAACAATTTCGACATCGAGTTGAACATTGTCGAAATAATCACAACCGACCGTGACCTGTTTGCCTATCTCCCAGCCTTTATCCAGTGCCAGGGCGGGAGTGATCAGGGCGGCGTTCTTCTTTGCCTGAAATTTCTTTAAATCTTCGTCAGATACTGTCCAGTCACTGCGAATTTTATGAAAATTATCAGCATCTATTGCCATGCGCGGAAAGAATTCCTCCGGGTTGTCACCATATTTTGCGCCCAGCCAGAAAGAATATGTAACCGCTTCCACGCCTTCAACCTGTCTCATTTTATCCAGATGAGTAATCGGCAGGAACTGCATCATCGAGGTCTTATGACGGGAAATCAAATGACCCGGAACCAAATCATCTTGAGAATAGTTAAAGACCTCAAGGATATTTCTGACGATTCCGAACGACATGACTGTTACCGCCAGCCCTAAAATTGTCAGGAAAGTGCGCAGTTTATGACGGAAAGCGTTCTTTACGATGAGCTTGAGAATTTTCATGGCTTAAGTCAGCTCTCCTTTGTCAAGATGACGTACGACTTTGGCCGATTCAGCTGCCCTGGGATCGTGGGTAACCATGATAACCGTTTTCTTGAATTCCTCGTTAAGACGCCCGAGAAGAGTCATGATGTCCTCGGCTGACTGACGATCCAGGTCACCGGTAGGTTCATCGGCCAAAAGAATCGACGGGTCGGTTACAATCGCCCGTGCGATAGCCACTCGCTGTTCCTGTCCGCCGGAAAGCTGGCGCGGATAATGGTCCATCCGGTCGGCCAGGCCGACGATTGAAAGCGCGGTTTCGACATGATTGCGGCGTTCGGCCTTATTCAGGCGTGTCAAAAGAAGCGGAAGTTCGACGTTATCAAAAGCGGTCAGTACCGGTATCAGGTTGTAAAACTGGAAGATAAATCCGATATGATTGGAGCGCCAGCGGGCCAGTTGTCCCTCGGTCAGCTGGGCAACCGATTCGCCAGCAACCGCAAGATCGCCCCGGGTGGGACGGTCGATTCCGGCAATCAGGTTCAGAAGCGTGGTCTTGCCCGACCCTGAAGGTCCCATCAGCGCCAAAAACTCTCCCTCGGCAACATCCAGGTTGATATTCTGAAGGACCGGGATCCGCATATCATCTCGGATATACTCCTTATATAGATCATTGATTCGAACGATAGATTCAGACATAATACTACTCTATTGAAACAGTGTTTTTATCTATTCACCGAGTTCGATCTTGTCGCCATCCTCGAGGCTGGAAGGCGGAGTTAGAACGACCTCGTCGCCATCCTCTAAACCACCTAAGATTTCGACAGTGCGACCGATCGTCTTACCGGTTTCGATATATTTCTTTCTGGCTGTATTACCCTCGACAAAAAAGACGTAACTGCCACGATCGTCTTCCATGACAGCATTTAACGATAACCCGAGGTATGACGGTTCCTCAACTTCAACCGGTTTCTCGTCCGGGTTCATAAAATAAACCCTGGCAGACATTTCCGGGTAGATCAGGCTGTCGAGCTGATTGAAAGCAATTCTCGACATGATCGTGGCAGAGGCGCGGTTGGCGGTCGGGACGATATTTTTAACATAACCGGTGTAGCGAACCTCCGGGTAGGCATCCAGAACTATCTCGCAGGGTTGTGCGACCGAAACTTTCTGGATATTGGCTTCGGAGACATCGGCTTCGACTTCCAGTGAAGCCATATCCGCTAACGCCACCACCGCTCCCGCGGCCGAAGCCGAGGAAGCCATCGGCGCAACGATATCGCCGATTTCGGCCAGCTTGTTGATGACGGTGCCGTTGAATGGTGCCCGGATGATCGTGTTGTCGACACTGATTTCGGCCGAACGAACCGATGCCCGTCGGGCCTGCACAGTCGCGTTTGCCTTGGCATACATGGCCTGATATGATTCAAATTCTGCTTCGTCGATCAGGTTGTTGTTATACAACTGCTGGTTGCGACGGAAATTCGAGGCGGCATCGACACTGTCTGCGAGTGCGATATCGAGATTAGCCTCTGCCAATGCCAGCGACGCTCGAACATCGTCGCTTTCCACCCGCGCGATAATATCCCCCTCGAGTACTTTGTCGCCCTCGCCGACCGAGAGAAATACCAGACGGCCGGTAGCCTTGGAGGCGACATTCGACTGCCTCTGGGCGACAACATAACCGGAGGCCGACAGGGTGGCCTGGGCCGAAGCTCCTTTGATGAGGCGGACTTTTGTGGTGTCGACCGATTTACCCTGTTTCAAACGATCCAGGGCAATAAAATATCCTACAACCAGAACGGCAATTACCAGAATCCATGGTATCGCCTTGGTCCACTTGCGTGTCTTTATCCGTTCTTCTCGTTGCCGGTCAATTTTTAGTGCAGATAAATCTGCGGTCCTGGGATTGTGTTTTTCTTCAGAGTCCATCTTAAGCCGGTTAGTGCTCGAATTGGAAATCTCATGTTTCATGTTTAGCTTCCGAAAAATAGCTCATTATTACAACTTGTCAATCAACTATTTATTTATCCGTTCACAGAGCTTACACCTACCTACGTCATTTTATTCGCCAGGTTTCCATATTTAACCCGTATAGTTTATTTATTCGAAACGAAACACTCAAAAAAATTGCATCTTTTCCAGTTCATGTTTACCTTTCCGTCGCTATGGGAATTCGGCAGTTGATAGATAAGTTTTTGGCGGAAACCCGGATTGTAATGGTGGGAGTTTCTTCTGATGAAAAGCATTTTTCCCGGATTCTTATGCGTGATTTGATCTCCCGCGATTATGAGATCGTCCCGGTAAATCCTAATCAAAAAGAAATCGATGGGATCAAAGTGTTCTCGAATATTGATGATATTCCCGACTGCCCCAGGGCAATGTTGCTTTTGGTCCCGGCTGAAAAAACCATGGGTGTCTGCCGTCAAGCGCCATCGGCGGGAATCGAAATGGTATGGTTTTACCGCTCGATCGGGCAGGGGGCGTACGCTCAGGATGCAGTCGAATACTGCCGAACGAACGATATTGAAGTAATCCCCGGATATTGTCCTTATATGTTTTTAACGGACCCAGGCTTCATCCATTCCGCCCATGTTTTTATGATGAAACTGGCCGGAAAGTATCCACGCTGAACTACTTGCCGGGAATTCCCGGTTCGGTCAGTTTGTCGGGTGACAGGTATATATCCAGTTCCTCTTCTTTCAAATAGCCCTTTTCGACCACAATTTGTTTGATCGGTTTACCGGTTTTTTCCGATTCTTTGGCGACTTCGGCCGCTTTCAGGTATCCTATAACAGTATTTAGGGCGGTCACCATAGCGAAGCTGTTTTCGGCGTAAGCGCGGCAACGCTCGCGGTTAGCGCTGATATTTGCCAGGCAACGGCGGTTGAACGACTCGATTCCGCCGGTCAGGATCTTGATCGATTCGACTAACGTATCAGCGATCAGGGGCATCATCACGTTTAAGTCCAATTGGCCCGCACCGCCGGCTGAGGATATCGTCAGGTCATTGCCGATCACCCGGAAGCAGACCATGTTCAGCATCTCGGCCATGACCGGGTTGACTTTGCCGGGCATGATAGACGATCCGGGCTGAACCGGGGGCAGGTTGATTTCGCTCAGTCCCGTCCGTGGACCCGAGGACAAGAGGCGGAAATCATTGGCGATTCGACCCAGGTCGGTTGCCAGCCCGCGAAGGGTTCCCGAGAGATTAACAAACGGACGCATCGACTGCATCGCCTCGAAGTAATTATCCGCCATATGCAGTTCGAGGTCGAGATTCTTCGAGAGAGTCTCGACCATCTGGCGACGGTAATCGGGATGGACATTGAGTCCGGTACCGGCCGCTGAACCGCCGATTCCGAGCGCTTCAAGTTCTTTGGCGGCAGTTTGTATATGCCTGAGATGATTATCGAGACAGACTTTATAGCCTGAAAATTCCTGGCCCAGCCTGATCGGGACAGCGTCCTGCAGATGAGTCCGGGCGGATTTGATTACATCATCGAATTCTCTGGACTTCTGTTCAAATAAATCGATCATGCGGCTCAGGACCGGGTAGAAATCCTTTAGCATAGTCAATGAGGCCAGACGAATCGCGGTCGGGATCGTGTCGTTGGTCGACTGCGCCATATTGACATGATCGTTGGGATGGATATGCTCGTAATTGCCCGGTTCGCCACCCAGTTTGCGGTTGGCCAGGTTAGCCAGGACCTCGTTGACGTTCATGTTGTGGGAAGTGCCCGCACCGGCCTGGAAGATATCGACTACGAAATGATCGTCAAATTCACCCGCCAGTACAAGGTCAGCCGAGGAAACTATGGCATCGGCTTTGTCTTTTGGCAACAGACCGAGTTTGTCATGGACCTGGGCGGCTGCTTTTTTTATCTCGACGGTAGCATAGATATATTCACTCTGTCCGGTACGCCCGGAAACCCTGAAATTTTCCACCGCGCGCGCGGTCTGGGCACCATAGAGTGCCCGATCCGGGATCTGAATCTCACCCATTGAATCTTTTTCGGTGCGCATATATCCTCCACATGTTTGTATTCTTTTGATTTATAGAAAACAGGATGATAAAGCGATGGTTCCATTTTGATGCAATCGCCATAAATAAAAAAAACCGGAGGATCAGGCCTCCGGTTGAGCAACAAAACATATCGCTATTTCAGGACTTCTTCCTGAAGTTTTTTGATCTTGCGCACATGAGTATCCTCGAATTTGGAGAGATATTCCATCGTTTCCTTGCCGGAAGGATCATCGATCTGCTTCGCCAGCCCGGCGTACAGGTCGCGAGCCCTGATTTCCAGCGAAAGGGCTATATCCAGAATCCGTTTGGGAGTAATTTGGCTGGAGATCTCGTCAATAAAATCCTCGTGAACATCTTCCATCTTCTCATCCAGATTGGGCAATCCGGGTTCTTTCATGGTGTCGTTGTAAGTTACCCACATCTCAGATCGAACAAGGCTGTCGTACTGACGTTCCAGTATCTTGTAATGACTCTTTTCTTCGGAGGCCAGTTGCGCCAGAAGATCCTTGAGATCGTCGCGATCGGTAACATCCATGCTTTTTTTATAGAAAACATAGGAAGCCAGTTCCGCCTGGATTCCCTGATTGAGGCCGTCTAAAACCGCCTGTGAGACAGCTGCCATTTTATTCCTCCTGTAAGTTTACTAAATAATTGTCATCAATTTAACAACAACAATAACTGATGTCAATGTTCCAATATAAACTTAAATGGCTATTATCGAAAAGGTTTTAATTGACACAGCTTGAGCGAAGCTTTAAAATATCCTTATATTGAATGGGGATGGCAGAGGAAAAACAGTCCCGTCCGCTCATCACGTTCAGTCATTGTAAGCTTATACATAATAGTTAGATCGGTTTATTTGACAAACTTGTAGTAAATTACATTTTTTGTCATAAAATCTCGATTCGGTTGCGTATATTTTTAATAAATTGCCGAGGCAAAAAAAGAGGAAGATTAATCTGTGACGCAATATTCCGATGAGACAATCCTGCTGAAGCTAAAGTTGACGGCAGGTTACTGACATCGGTCGCACACAGCTGGACTGCTGAATCAAAGGGATAAAATTGGACGCGAAACCATTTCTAAGAAACAAACTCCACCTGATTCTCATCATCCTCGTATTCCTGGCATTTGTGGTCTACTATCTTGATAATATCTACAACAACGTCGGATATTTCCCCGACCAGCCGATCGTTTATTCACATAAGATCCATGCCGGCGATTACCAGATCGAATGCCTTTACTGCCACACGGCGGCAGAAAAAGGTCCCCATGCGACTGTTCCATCGCTAGAGAGGTGTATGGGCTGTCATTTTGTTGTGGCGATCGACAAGGAAGATGTGCAGACGATGAAATCGATTTACGATGAGGGCAAGGCGATCGAATGGGTACGGGTGCACAGTCTGCCCGATCATGCCTATTTCAATCATAAATGGCATGTCAACGCCGGTATCGAATGCGAGACCTGCCACGGCGAAGTTTCGGAGATGGCTGTTATCGGCCAGGTCAACCGGCTGGAGATGGGCGACTGCCTGATCTGCCATCGCGATAACGACTATTCTCTGCCGTATTTTGAGAAGGTGGCCACGCTCAATGCCGGTGATATCGCTAAAATAGTTTACAGGTATCCGTATTTGAAGTATATCGATGACTGGACTTTGAGGACTATGCAGGAGGCAGGTATTCAATATATTAAAGATGAATCAGAACTCCCGGAAAAACAGGCTACAGGTGTAGATGTACAGCATAATGCTCCCCAGCAGTGCAACACCTGTCACAATTAAGAAAATGGCTTGAGTTACAAACATGGATGACAGATCGAAGAAATACTGGTCGACATTAGCAGAATACTACAATGATCCCGAGGTCGAGAAGCTTCGCTCGGAAGAATTCTTCAGCAAACCGCAAGAATTCCTTGAGCAGAATCATGGTCCGGCCAGTTTCTCGCGCCGTGACTTTATGAAGTTGGGGAGCCTGGCGGCGATGATGTCCCTGATCGCCTGCGGGCAGAGGCCGGTCGAGAAGATCGTGCCTTATTCGCAACAGCCCGAAGAAGTTGTCCCGGGGCTGGCAAACTATTATGCCTCGACCTGTTCGGAATGTCCGGCCGCCTGCGGGATAGTGGCTAAAACCCGTGAAGGTCGCCCGATCAAACTCGAGGGCAATCCGGATCATCCGCTCAACCGTGGCAGGCTGTGTACCCGTGGACAAGCCTCGCTCTTCAATCTTTATGATCCCGACCGCCTGCGTTATCCGCTCAAAACCTCGCCCGATGGAGCTCAGAAACAGCTCTCATTCGATGAGATCGATGCCGAATTAGTTCAAAAGCTAAAAAATATCGAGGGCGACCTGGTTGTCCTGACCGGTACCTGGCACGGCCCGGCGCGTAGCGATCTGATTAACAGGTTTTTAGAACAGTTTCCGCAGTCGCGTCATATTCGTTATGAAGCTCTCTGCCATGACGCTTTCATGCAAACCCGGCGTGATGCTTTCGGCGACACAGCCTTCCCGGAATATCATATCGGCCGAGCAAATATCCTGGTTCTGCTGGGTGCGGATCCGTTTGCGTGCGGACGCAACCGTCTTAAGTATATGCGTGAATTCGCTACTAAACGTCTTCCGGGCGATGAGAGAATGTCGCGGGTCTATGCTTTCGAGCCGGCTTTCTCCGAAACCGGAGCCTGTGGCGACTACCACTGGCCTGTAAATCCAAAAGATTTATATAAAATCGCCGGCGCGCTGGCCAACCAGATTGTGATTAAAGACGGTCATTCCGCCTACATAAATAATGATAGCGTGAA
>WJMC01000077.1 GCA_014728145.1 Candidatus Zixiibacteriota bacterium
ATACAATTATCACCTCGATCGGTATGAATACCTGGGAATTTTTGGTATGGGCGACCAGGTTCAATAACGGCCGCCAGATTATAGTCCTCCCGATCACCGACAAGGAAGACGAGGACCAGCTGATCAGTGAGCTGACCCATGACTACGAGCTCGACCGGGAACTGACCGGATTTATGTTCTTCAAAGTCGCCAAGAAGGGACATCGCGGTAAAAGCGCCTGGAGTGAACGCGACCGCACGGTGGTATCTTTGGCTAATCACATCTACCCGGTTTCGCTTCGCACAAATGGCAATCTCGAAAAGCTGATCCTCGAAAATCCTGCCAAGGTCACCAGGGCCACACTCGACTATAATGTCAATTACGATCCGGCCGGACATCGTCCCGGTTGCGCAATCGACCTGGAAAAGATAAATCCGATCCTGCGTGACGAATCATGGAATTACCTGACGCACTACACCCGTACCGCTTACCGCTCCTGGCCCGGGGAAAACTCGGCGGCGTATTACCATGCTCTCTTCTGTGCCGAAAGCAGTTATCCACGCTCAGCTCTGGACACACTTCGAAGGATAGTTGAAATGAAAAAACTATGGGCCTCTTACTATCACATTCGTGGAGGCTATAAAGTCGTTTCTTTTACTGCGCAACCGCCTCTTGAAGCGCTCAAGCTGTTGCGCTGGAGGCCCCGCTATGTGCGCTGGAATTTCGAACCCTATGCTGTCGCGATACATAAAGACTATGCCATGAACATGGGAGTTCGGCCGGTGATCTATGCTCTCCCGGATGACTTTCACAAACTCAAAGACGAGGATAAACCGTTCTACCAGAATCCGGGTGAGCGCGGTACAGACTGGCGCCCGGAGAAAGAATGGCGCTATCACGGGAACTTCAGTTTTGAGGATATCCCGGCCGACAAGATCAAAGTCCTGGTCAAAAGCGAACAGGATAACCTGACTTGCGAATACCCCTGCATCCCGATTACAGAATTGGGTTGACTTTTATCACTCGAAACTTAATTTACCCCCAATCAACTATGTTGCGCAGGCATTTTAGCAGGAGCTGAAGCATGGGAGTTATCGGTTATTTTGAAGGCACTGATCCACTCGTTTTGGCCAATCTGACGATTCAGGGCCATACTACAATTCCACTCGGCAACGGCTTTGACAATCACGGTAAATATGTCGGCCATCTCTCGAAAAGCGACAATGTCAGCGTGGTGGTTGGGTATTTTCACAAAGTCATACCGACTCAGGAGATGTCTATAACTACCGAGGATATTCTCTCCACATGTTTTAAGCTCGAGATCCCAATCCTGTTGCTTTGTGGACGCGAGTATTATGGAGAGGCCAAGGAGATCCTGGGCGAAATGGCCGAGAGGATCCGCCTTACGCAACCCGATCGGATGGAAGAGTCTATTCTCGACATGATCAAGTAACTTCTCACGATTTAATCCGGCCTTCCTGTTTTTTGGGAGAGCTTTAATTTATCATCATGGTTAAGCAGTTACTGGCCAGCCTTGTGATCAGCCTGGCCGTTACGATAGCGGTAAATCTGTTTATATACTCCGCCTCCGGAAATTTCAGCTGGGGAAATTTCCTGTTTTTCGGACTGTTTTTCGGACTGACATTTCCACTGGCAGGAAAACTCAAACGTCGCCGTCGAAGTTGATCATATCCATTACGACGAAATAATTATCTGCCAGTAAATTACGAAAAATCCCTACTTTTTAGTAAATTTTTATCACGCCCTCAGGAACATTAGCCGGCCTGTTTAGTTTATATACTACAAAATTCTCCGGTGTAACCGGGATTAAAGAGAAAAGAATAACAGTAAATATTCGGGAGGAAGAAATGGTAAAAGTTGGACAGGAAATTCCTGACTTCGAACTGGACGCTTATCATGACGACGAACTTAAAAAGATCAAGCTTTCTGATTATCGCGGTAAATGGTTGACCCTTATGTTCTACCCGGCCGATTTCACTTTTGTCTGCCCGACCGAGCTCGAGGAAGCCGCTGATCATTACGATCAGTTCCGGGAATCGGATGCTGAGATACTCTCTGTTTCAACCGATACCGCCTTTGTGCACAAAGCCTGGCATGATGTTTCACCGGCAATCAAGAAGATCAGGTACCCTATGCTGGCTGACCCGACAGGAGATTTGTGTAAATCCTTCGGCACCTACCTGGAGGGCCAGGGTGTCTCGCTGAGGGCCACTTTTATTATTGATCCGGATGGTATCCTGCGCTCGATGGAAATTCATGACAACTCGATCGGTCGCAGTGCAACCGAGATCCTGCGCAAACTGCAGGCCTCCAAGTATGTCCGTGAATCCGACGGTGAAGCCTGCCCGGCCAGCTGGAAACCGGGTGGCAAAACTCTCAGGCCGGGCCTCGACCTGGTAGGTAAGATTTAAGAGACTTTATTTATTAATTGAAATAGAAAGGATGTGAAATCATGGCTTATGAATGGGAATTTAAAAAGCGACCGTACTCCGACGACGAAGCCAAAGATCTTCTAAAGGATGTCGTCTCACCGGAAACGACAGACTGGCATTACAATACGCATCATAAGGGTTATGTCAATTTTTTGAATAAAATCGAACAGGGCTTGGAGAAGGCCGATGTCTCAGCCGCCAACGGCAACTGGTCTGATTTCGGCGAACTCAAGCGTCGCTTCACCTGGAATCATTCCGGCGCGCTTTTACATGACATCTACTGGGACTGCCTGGGTGGCGACGGTGATCCCGATAAGGGACCGGAAGTAAAAGCCGCGATCGAAAAGGAATTCGGCAGTTTCGACAAATGGAAAGAAGATTTCAAGCAAACCGCCTTTGCCGCCAAACTCTCCGGCTGGGGACTTCTGGTTTTTGACCAGCTCTATTCCGGCAGGCTTTTGAATGTCCTGGTCGATGAACACCAGTACGGCGCGATCTGGGGCGGTATCCCGTTGATCTCGCTGGATGTCTTCGAGCACGCCTATTATCACAAGGATGGTCCGGCCCGTGCCAAGTATCTCGAGAACTTTTTAAATAATCTGCACTGGGGCCGTATCAATGAGCGCTTCAAAAAATACGTAAAATAGTACGGGTATGACAACAAGGGGCTAGGCAACTGTGCCCGGCGAGAAATCGCCGGGCTTTTTTTTATCGTCATTATCTTGACCCATGCCATCTGCTCTTGTATTTTCCGGCTTACAATGGAGAATGGCATATGACAGATTATCTCGGTGACCGCAACGAACACAATATTATCAAGATCGCCCGTGAACTGGAACTGACCCGACACCAGGTCGACCAGACAGTACGCCTTCTGGATGAAGGCAACACGGTGCCGTTTATCGCCCGCTATCGCAAGGAGGCGACCGGCAGTCTGGATGAGGTTTTAATCTCCGATATCCGTGACCGAATCGAGGAACTGCGCGAGATAGACAAACGGCGCGAGGCTATTCTGAAATCCCTCGATGATCGTGAGCTGTTGACCGAGGAACTCAAAGAACAGATCGTTGCCGCTCTGACGATGACTGAGCTCGAGGATATCTATCTTCCCTACAAACCCAAACGCAGGACAAAAGCCACAATCGCCCGTGAAAAGGGTCTCGAGCCATTGGCCGAGAAGATCTTTGAGCAGGAAGAGTTCGACATCAGGGACGAGGCAGAAAAATATATAGATCCTGAAAAGCAGGTACAAAGCATTGAGGATGCCCTTTCCGGCGCGAGGGATATCATCGCCGAATGGATTAATGAAGACCTTGACACGCGCACCAGTATGCGGGAATTCTTTGCCGATAAAGCCACCGTTCGTTCGGTGGTTACCAAAGACAACGAAGCTCTGGGAGCTAAATATCGAGACTATTTCGACTGGGAGGAACTCCTGCGTGATCTGCCCTCTCATCGCCTGCATGCCATCATGAGGGGAGAACGCGAAGGCTACCTGTCGGTTCATATCCTTCCACCAGAGGAACGTGCTCTGTCGATTTTATATGAGCTGTTTGTGGATGGCAAAAGTGAAGCTTCAGAGCAAGTCCGCCTGGCCGTGAAAGACGCTTACAAACGTCTCCTGGCACCTTCGATGGAAAATGAAATCCGTTCCGAGTCCAAACGTCAGGCCGACACCGAGGCGATCCGGGTTTTTGCCGAAAACCTCCGGATGCTTCTTCTGGCACCGCCGTTAGGACAGAAACGGGTGCTGGCAATCGATCCCGGTTTTCGCACCGGCTGTAAAGTCGTGGTGCTGGATCGCCAGGGCAACCTGCAGGAACATACAACGATTTACCCGCATCCGCCCAACGGCAATCCCGATGAGGCCGGTTTCGTTGTCGACGAGCTGGTCGAAGACTACGAAATCGAAGCGATCGCGATCGGCAACGGCACCGCCGGGCGTGAAACCGAGAAATTCATCCGTAGTCTCGGCCTGTCGCAAAAGATCCAAATCGTCATGGTCAACGAGAGCGGTGCCTCGATCTACTCCGCCTCCGAAGTCGCCCGTCGAGAGTTTCCTGATCATGACCTCACGGTGCGCGGGGCGGTCTCTATTGGACGGCGTCTGATGGATCCCCTGGCGGAACTGGTCAAGATCGATCCCAAGTCGATCGGGGTGGGCCAGTATCAACATGATGTCGATCAATCCGCGCTCAAGAAAGCTCTCGACGACACCGTCTCGATCTGTGTCAATTTGGTCGGGGTGGAGCTCAATACCGCCAGCCGCGAGCTTCTGACCTATGTTTCCGGGCTGGGACCTCACCTGGCTGACCAGATCGTCAGGTTCAGGGCCAGGCAGGGCGCGTTCAAGACACGAGAGAACTTAATGGATGTCGCCAAGTTCGGTCCCAAGGCGTTTGAGCAGTCGGCTGGATTTTTGCGGATTTATAATGCCGAAAACCTGTTGGATTCATCTGCAGTTCACCCCGAGAGCTATCATATAGTCGATCGCATGGCAAAAGACCTGAAGTGTACGGTCGCTGACCTGATGTCATCCGAGGATTTACGCAAGCGGATTGATCTCAAACGCTACATGACCGACACGGTTGGCCTGCCGACTCTGGAGGACATCATGACCGAGCTGGCCAAACCGGGGCGCGATCCCCGCGAAGAGTTCGAGGAGTTTTCATTCGATGAATCAGTGCATGAGATCGAGGATCTGCACGACGGTATGGTGCTTCCCGGGATCGTCACCAATGTCACTAATTTCGGGGTGTTTGTCGATGTCGGAGTGCATCAGGACGGGTTGGTGCATGTCAGCCAGATAGCCGATAAATTCATTAAAGACCCGCGAGAAATCATCAAGGTCAACCAGAAAGTGAAAGTCAAAGTCCAGGAAGTCGACCTGGAACGCAACCGCATCGCATTGACGATGAAGGGCGTGAAGTAATATAATTCCGTGCCAGACAGCTACAGTTTTATTCTCGCTGTGGAGAATTGACTATTCCGTCGTAATGACGAGTCGCGTATCCATGTCATTGTGAGGAGTGAGACGACGACGCAATCTGGATTTGCCGGCAGGAGTCTTTCCTGACTTTGTACCCCACTCAACGGGTGGGATTTTTTTACCTATGTAGTGAGTCTATTCTGTTACCTATCAGATGAAATGTACATCTGCCCCGGTGGTAGTCTCCCCGGTGACTGCAGTGCCGGCTCATGGGGAGGCGACGACTGCTGTCCCTGTGATCTATGATGAATGCTGATCCGCCTATGAAATATCAGCTTCGTGGGTGATTATACAAAGGCCGCCCGGTCAGTTCGGGCGGCCTGTTTATCTCGAAAAATTAATTATATCTAATACTCCGCGCCGAGCGAGAAGTAATAACGCGGTTTGGAGGTGCCGTCGAAATCAGTACGCCAGGCGGTGTCGAATTTCAACAGCAGGAATCCCAGGTTAACCCGCGCGCCGTAGCCGAAAGCGGCTTTGATGTCGCGGAAATGACCGTCGTAAGTACCCCGGAAGAGATCATCATTGTTCCAGGCCGCGCCCATATCCCAGAACAACGCGCCGGTGATCCGGCTTAAAAAGATCGGAAGCGGGAAGCGCGCCACAAGGTAATCTACAAACGGGAAACGCAGTTCCAGGTTGGTCAGCAGATATTTGCGACCACCGAATTCATAGTAGTCATAACCGCGCAGGGGCGTGACGATCTCGGAGAAATAGAGGTTGTCGACATTGTATATATCCTGGTCAACCTCGACATTTTTGATCCAGTTCGTGGTACCACCCAGGAAGAACTGCTTCGGGTTGGCTCCGCCGGAATATCCACCTGCCAGCCGGAACGCTGTCGAAAAACGTTTACCGAGATCGAAATACTTGCGATAATCCAGGGTAGTCGACCAATAGGAAAGAGCGTTGCTGTAAATGTCGAGTGTCTTCTCGAAGCGCAGTTTCCAGCGTTTACCCTTGGCCGGTCCGGTTGCACCCCAGAGCACGTTGTCGGAAACATATGACAGTGTCACAGTACCGTTTTTGTTGTTGGAGTTGTCATAGGGGGGATCGTAGTATTTCCTGTCGATAAACAACTGCGAGAAATCCAACTGCAGGCGATTGAATGTACTGAAGGGATAGACCGCTGAAAACGAGACACCATAGAATCGATCCGAGAAAAGACGGTCGATCGCGTCGACATAATAATACTTGGAATGGAAGATCCCGCCACCCCAGTTGATCCGGTTGGCGTTGTTGAAATAGTATATCTGGAAATTAGTCTGGTCGATTGTATTGACGAGGTCGGTGATAATATAGAACTGGTGATTGCCGAGATAATCCGAGATCAAAAGCAGAGACTGCCCGCGTAGACCGAAAAAGGTGTCATAGGAGACCCCGCCCGTAACAAGGTCGGGAGTGAACTTGGTCTTGTAGTCTTTGACCTCGTAACTGCCATCGTCATTGAGACCGTACAGCGAATCGCGCGCAGTCCTGGCCGAATCGACATCAAAGGCGTCCGAGGAATCGACCGGAATCGGCATACGATCCGAAGTACCCGACTTGAAGACATAATCACCGTATTCTTCCTGGTCATCTTCAATATCGAACTCCGAACCGGTTGAATCAGTCGCCTCGACTGAATCGACCGTTTCTACTGTGTCTTCAGACGGAACGCTGTGCGTCATAGCAAATTCGATCGGGGCAACCATTTCGCCCTTGTAGTAGGCGGTCTTTTCGAGATCATAGGGCGAGTCCGCGACCGGCCTGATCTTTGTCAGCAGGAATATATCATAGCCGCGGTTGTTGAAACTGGAGAATGCTATCTTGTCGCCTTTGGGTGACCAGGACGGTGACTTGACGTTTGTCAAAATATCCGTGACCGGGAACAGATCGCCTTTCTGGAGATCTTTTACATACAGGTTTTGAATCCCGTTGTAGTCTCCCACAAACGCCAGTTTTTGGCCGTCGGGTGACCAGGTCGGCGAATGCTTCTGGTCCTCGCCTTCTGTAATGGCAAGAATTTCCCCGGTTTCGAGATCAAGACGGTAGATATTATAAGTGCCGTATTCGAAGCGACTGCTGGTATTTGAAACATCACCGGTGGCAACTTTAGGACGATCGGAGGCAAACGCGATATAGCGACCATCGGGTGAAATAGATGCTTCGTTGTCGTCATAGAAATCATCGGTAAGCTGTGTAAGTTCCTCGGTTTCGACATTGAAAAGATACAGGTCATTCTGGCTGTTTTTCAACCCGGTAAAGACTATCTGGTTGGAATCCGCTCCGCCCCAGGAGGGATTGACGATCGAGGCAAAACCGAATTTGTGCTTGGCGATCGTTTCCTTTTCACGAACGTTATATATCCAGAGAGCATCCTCGCCCTGGCTTTTACCGATAAATACCAGCTTTTTGCCGTCGGGAGAAAATGACATCCCGGAGACATAGGAGTGCAGTGACTCGAGATCGGCAGAGCGCGAGCTCTTTACGAGTTCATCGAGAACCTCTCCATCGACCGTGGAAATTATCACTATCTCGGTGTAGCCGGCCTTGTCGGTAAAGATCGCCAGCTTGTCGCCAGTGGGCGCGAATACCGGTTTCTCGTTGAAATAGGATCCGTCCTTCTCATGGTCGCTCAAGCGCTTGGCCAGTTCCTCTGCTTCCTTGCGTTTGGATAGCTCGTTCCAGTACAGCCTGCGGCAATACTTGGCGAAGTCCTCGTCGAACTCCTCGTAGCTTAGCCCCAAAGTTTTCTTCATGGCTTTACCCATCGAGAGCATCGACTTGGCTTTAAACAGGAGTTCGGAAATCTTTTCCTCGCCATACTTATCGGCAATGTAATTGATAATCAACTGACCCTGCTTATAGGCCAGGTAGCCTGAAATATAGTCGAGTGGCAGGATATAGTCGTTGATCGTGGCATCACGCATGATCATGTCGGCTTCGACATCCCAGCCATAACGGGAGGAATACTCTGCGAAACCCTCAGCGTTCCAGAGGGGTTGCTGGAAGATATACTGCCGTGAGAGAACCGATCCGATCGCTCCGCCGTAGAGGAGGTCGTATGTGAAAGCGTGCGTCAACTCGTGATGAGCGACATGCCGGAAATCCTCGTAAGCTCCGTTAAACGGAAACACCATACGATTTTTGAATGCCTCGGTAAAACCGCCGACTCCCTCTGTGAGGATATTGGGTATGATGTTGGTCTGCTGGAACTCGTTGGGAGCGTTGTACAGAAACACTGGTATTCGGCTTCGGGGCCAGTAGCGCAGTTGTTCCGCGATTACCTTGTAGGCCCTCTCAAGCTCCTGGGCGGCAAATTCCGCCAGCTCCACTTGTTCCTCGTAAAAATAGATATCAAAATTCGGCGTCTGAATATATTTCCAGTCAAAGTCGCGGTAACGGACTTTATTCTTGCCGAAATATACCTCCTGGCTGATCCCAATTTCTGATAACAGCAGGCACAATATCAAGGCGGGCAGGATGATTTTAAGTGAGCGCATAACCACCACCTTATCTATGTTAAACTATTCCTGTTCTCGGGCCATGTCACCGCCCAGCTCACGGATACCGTCCTCGAGGTTCTCGTAACCGCGATCGATATGATAGATTCTCTTGATCACGGTTTCGCCCTCGGCCGCCAGCCCGGCGGCCACCAAGGCGGCACCGGCCCGAATATCCGAAGCCATCACGGTCGTACCGGTCAGCCTGGGGACACCCTCGATCGCCGCTGTATCGCCGGCAATCGTTATTTTCGCGCCCAGCCGGATCAGCTCCATTGTATGTGAGAAGCGATCTTCAAATACTGTCTCGCGAATACGGCTCATTCCTTCAGCCACAACCGCCAGGGTCATAAAGCAAGCCTGCAAATCGGTCGGGAATCCGGGGTAGGGTATTGTGATAATTTCCACTCCTTTCAGCCGTTTGGGTGCCTTTATCGTTAGTCGGCTGTGATTAGCATTGATTTCACAACCCATCTCTATGAATTTTTGCACAACTATGCCGAGGTGTTCCGCTGAAACGTTTTCGAGTTCAGCATGGCCACCGCAGGCAGCTACACAGGTCATGTAAGTTCCAGCCACAAGACGATCCGGAATCGGCGTATGTTCAATCGCGGTAAGCTTTTTAACTCCTTTAATTGTAATCGTGGGGGTTCCCGCACCTTCGACTGAAGCCCCCATGCTGTTCAAAAACTGCGCAAGATCGACTACCTCGGGATCCATGGCCGCGTTAATGATCGTCGTCGTGCCGGAGGCCGTCACCGCGCCCATTATGATGTTTTCTGTGCCGGTATGCGATGGTCGATCGAAACAGAAAATTCCGCCGTCGAGACGATCGCACTCGGCCATGACATAGCCGGCGTCCTCGGTAACTTTGGCTCCCAGCTTGCGAAACCCCTTGATATGCAAGTCGACCGGTCTCTGTCCCAATGAACATCCACCCGGAAGCGAGACTTTGGCTTTTCCCATCCGGGCCAATAGCGGTCCTAAAACCAGAAAGGAAGCCCTCATCTGGCGCACGAGCTCATAGGGGGCCACGTAGTCGCTCAGGTTTTCCGCATTGATAGTCACGACCTTGTCCTTACGGTTCCAGTCTACCTTACATCCGACAGCTTTTAAAAGCTTCAGGATGATATCGATATCCCGCAAATTCGGAACGTCGTGAATAACAGATTCGCCTTTGTCAGCCAGAATCGCGGCGGCCAGAATCGGAAGGACCGAGTTCTTGGAGGCGGAAACGCGCACACGGCCGGAGAGGGGGCGACCGCCACGGATCATAAATCTATCCATGATTCCCTTTCTGTTTGTTATAACGATCTACACTCAACGCGGTTCCCCGCGTAGTTCGACACGATCAGGATTTAATTCTTGCTAAATTTCTGCCGCCAAATGTAAAAAGTTTCAATATGTTTGGCAAACCTGATATTCTATCAGGTAGATTTTAGCCATGACCGAGTGACTGGCCAGATTTTGATTTACATCCCGTGAAGTTCAACGTATAATCTCTCTCATGACTCGCTTTTTTATGTCCGATGCTCATCTGGGGGAGAACTTCAAAAAAAGAGAAGAGCTCAAGCTGGCCAGGTTGCATTCTTTTCTCGAAATGGTTCTGGCGAGGGGAAGGGAACTCTATATCGTTGGCGACCTGTTCGATTTCTGGTTCGAGTACCGCCATGCCATTCCCAAACATCACCTTCGCACCATCTTAAAATTCGCCCGGTTGAAGGAAGCCGGAATAGATCTGCACTATATCACCGGCAACCATGACCACTGGCTGGGCGACTTCCTCTCAGGCGAGGTCGGTTTCGAGATCCATCGCGACGATTACCGGACGGAACTCGATGGTAAACGTCTGCTGATTACTCACGGCGACGGTATTGCAAAAAAAGATCGCGGATATCGAATGCTGAAGAGGATTCTGCGCAATCGCTTTAATATATTCATGTACCGCTTGATACCGCCCGACCTTGGAATTCCCCTGGCCAAGCATGTCTCCCAGACATCCCGCGGACATACCCAGAAACGCCCCAAAGAGAGCTTTTTAGCTGAGTATCGGAACTATGCTCACCAACAGCTGAGATCGGGTGAAGATATCGTTATTATCGCGCACACTCATGTTCCGGAAAAAGTCGAGTTCGAGGAAGGGCTGTATTTCAATACCGGCGACTGGGTGGAAAACTTCAGTTATCTCGAGATGGAAGCGGGACGGATCGAACTCAAGTTCTGGGAGGACTCGTCAGCCTGACTTTTTCCCGGAAGCGAGACTGAGGGCGGATTCGGCTGAAGAAAAGATTATTTCGATTTCGTGATCTGCGGTGTCATGGAAATCCGGTACGGTCAAGAGCGTGCCGGTCGGTTTGAACATCTCCAGAAATCCATTCAAGGTGAGTCCCACAGGCAGTAATTCACACCCGAATTCAACCATAGTATTAGCCACTTTTTTACGGATCGCCTCTGTCAGGTCATCCTGGGTCATGGGGGAGACGAAACAGCGAATACCTTTTAAACACTTCTGGCCCCTGACAGCGTCAGCCGCCGCTTTCAAAAGCCCGAATGATCCACCGCAGGCGCCACCCAGAAAAACCAGGTCAGGTTTGATTTTGGATGATTCGGAGATTCTTTCAGGTCTGAGGTCTGCTGTTGATTTGAAGATATAGCTTTCCAGGCCGACCGTGTTGAGCAGAAACTCGGACTCATAGTGGGCGCTCTTATCCGAAAACAGCATCTTGTAATTAACCTTGGTCCTGCGTGCCAGGGTCTTGCGGGTTAGTTCGTCAAACAGACAGAAAGCTGATTTTGCCCCCAGTATTTTAGTGAACAAACAGAGCGACATCTTGTCCTCAGCAGAGAATTTCTCTATCCCCGATCCGGAGAATTCGACCAGCTTGCCTTTGAGCGATTCGATTTTGAGTTGTTCGACGAAAAAGCCCATCAGGTCTACCACCGACAACCCCCGTGGAAGTTTGCTGGGAATATTGACACGCACCATCTCCGGCACCTGGTAGTCGACCGCTTTGGCCAGGGCTGCCTCAGAGTACTTATCATCGATCATTACTACCGCCGCGGAAAACGCACCCATGGCATGGAGCTGGGGAAAAGTTGAAACCAGAAGCATGTTAGGACGGATCAAACCGCGCTGATACAGATCAAAACAACCATTCACCAGGTGTGACGTTTCAATTTTGACTGGTGCTGATGAGACCTGCAGTGGTGCTACGAAATAGCACCTTTTGGAATAATCGTGATCATCCATTTCGACCGCCCGTTCGATCGGCAGAAGAAGCAAATCCGGGGTGAGCCTGACCAGTTCGCCCGGCTGGACGTTTTCGCGCTCAGCCGAGGCCGCCAGGATTTTCTGAAAGGCTGTCTGGTAATATTCGACGAAGACGCCGTTGCGTCCCATCTTGGTCTCCGAACCGAACCTGAATTCGAGCTGTTCCAGTTTCAGGGCCTGGGGTTTTTCCTTGATGTTATAGCGTCGGCGCCAGCTGTAGAAGGCCGCTTTGGAAATTCCGAGCTCCCTGCCACAATGGAAGTCATCGCCGTAGCGTTCCCATAGCTCGCGGATCTGCTGTTCCGAGTACTTGGCAAAACTCGGCTTCGAGATACCTTTTTTACGTCTCCAGTAGGCCACCAGGTACTCGGGGATTCCGCCCAGCGCTTCCCCGATTTTCTTGTCGGTGCGATAGATTTTCTGGAGCCTCTGGAGCTCGGCCTTGGTCGGCATTTTCATAGTTACCGTTCCTGAAAATGCTTGTACAGCGTTTCGTAGACCTGGTCGAGAGAGACCGAAACAACCCGTGTTTGACCGATAACATCCAGAAAATTCGTGTCACCATGCCAGCGCGGTACAATATGCTGGTGGAGATGCCCGGGCACTCCGGCTCCGGATTGATGTCCGAGGTTGATCCCGACATTGAAGGAATGCGGTCTGAGTGCCTGTTTGAGAATCGTAACAGCTCGCTGTGTCTCGGTCATGAGCTCCAGAGCGGTGGTTTCGGGAAGTTTCTCCAGGTGCGCCAGGTGACGCATCGGGACAACCATAAGATGCCCGGAGACATAGGGATAGCGATTCATGATAATTATCACCTTTTCCCCTCGATAAAGCACATAATTCTGCCGATCACGGTTCTCTTTAATGATCCGGCAGAACAGGCATCCCTTTTCCTTGGGGCCCAGTATGTACTCGGTTCGCCAGGGCGCATACATTTTTTTCTTCATACACTTATAATAAGAGAGTAGGGGCTTCAAGGCAATCAAAAACAAAAACCGCGCAACCATTTAGGATACAAGCAGTTGCGCGGGAATATATTGGCGGCTGATGATTTCGGGATCAGTTCGAAAAAGGCCTGGCGACAAGTTTTCCGGCACCGCCTCCTTTTTCCGCCGCATAGGATACCGGGTTTTGCTTCATGAACTTATCGAGGGCCTCCTTGGGAGACTCCTTCTTGATCATGAGCTCTGTGCCTTTTTCACTTCCGATTTGGTTGTTCTTCTTGAAATCGAGGGAATTTTTGTCTTCAACTTTTTGAACGGCGGCCTCGATTACATTCGGTTGCTCCTCGTTCTTCTGTTTCTGCGCCTGATCTACCGGTTGCGAAAATTGCTCGCGCACACTCTTTTGCGACTGTAGATCAGCGGCAACAGTGAGGTTTGTGGAAACATTCATAGAGAGTCCTCCCCATTTAGACTTTGACTATTACAGATCAAAAATCATGCCTGCTGAAGGTTCAATGGAAGATTAACATATTTTAGAGCTAAGTCATTGGCCTGCATAGATTCCAATCTGTTCAAAGAGCATACCGAACTCCACGTCCGGGATTGCGTATAAAAAAATGGCCTGAGAATGTGGGACAAACCCCACAACTTTTACATAAAATCCCATATAAGTATCTGCACGCCTATAAGTTATGATTTGATGGAGGTGATTGATTTGTATGTCTGACAGCAACTTAGCGGGCCTGCGCATATTGTCGCGATTCCGTATTGCCGAGGCATAGGGCTTGCTTATAACATAAGTGGGCAAAAAGGAGTTACTTATGAGTATGACCGTGTACAATACCGCGGGTATGCTGAACGCGGTACGCAATGTCTCCATCTTTCAGCGGTCTTTGAAAAAGACCGGTTCAAAGCTGTCTTCCGGTCTGAAGATAAATAATGCCGCTGATGATCCGGCGGGTCTGATTATTTCGGAACAGATGCGGTCGCAAATGGGAGAGGTTTCGGCCAAACTCAAGGCCCTGGATAATAAGATTAATCTCAACAACGTGGCTGACCAGGCCATGTATGAGATGGAAGATCAGTTAATCGAATTGCGAGAGCTGGCTGTCGGCGCGGCCAATTCGGCCACCAACGATGAAAATGTGGCCCAGGCGTATCAGCAGAGCGCTGACTATTTAGTGGAATCCTACAATCGGATAGCCTCGGAAACTTCCTACGGCAAACAGAAGCTTCTGGATGGTTCCGAGGGTTCAGTGGCTGATCTCGAGAAGCTCGCCAATTTCGATATTTCGGATCCCGAGGCGGCGGCCGCCGCTATCGAGGAGATCGACAAGGCGCTGGGGACAGTTTTCAACGCCCACGCTGAGGTCGGGGCTACCAGCAAAAACGACCTGGAGGCCTACCGCCAGAATCTCGAAGTCGCACAGGGCAATATGATGCAGGCGGAGTCCAACCTGCGTGATACCGATTATGCCCTGGAGCAGACTAACTATGTCAATTATCTTTTGCAGAACCGGGTTGCAGTGGCGGTTTTGGCCCAGGGACAGCAGAGTGCAAAAACGGTTTTTGGACTATTGAGCGTATAGGAGCTATGTTTCCGGGGACGATCGGAGAATCGAAAAGCTTAACTAAATAATGGGATTTAATCGGACACTGATTTACCTCTGTCGGGGATGCAGAACGCATCCCTTTTTTTTATACCTTTCTTAGTACCACAACCCGTTTGACACCACGGTAATCGACTACGCTTTCCACATATTCGAAAGCGCTCCGGCTGGAGATGAATTCCCGGATCAGTTCAGCCTGGCCGAGCCCGACCTCAAAAATCAAAAAACCGTCTGTTTGAAGGTGTTCAGATGCTTCAGAGATCATCTGCCGTATGAATTCCAGTCCGTCCGGACCGGCCAATAGAGCCCGGCGCGGTTCGAAGCGTTTGATCTGCTCATGCAGAAGCTCGAATTCACCGCTCTTGATATAGGGCGGGTTAGAAAGTACGAGGTTGAACTTAAGATCGTCGTTCTTGAACGGGCTCAACATGGAGCCTGTACGAAATTCGATTTTATCACTGATGTCGTTTAAAGATGCGTTTTCACGGGCCAATTCAATTGCATCGGTGGACACATCCGACGCGAAATAATCCTGATCGGGATTCTTAACCGCTACCGCCACAACGATCGCTCCGCAACCGCATCCCAGGTCGAGAATCCTGAGTCCCCTGTGCCTGTCAATGTATTTGAGAGCGGATTGTACAACAAACTCGGTTTCGGGGCGGGGGATCAGGGCCCTGCGGTCGCATTTGTATTTGATTCCATAGAATTCTGTCTCACCCAGTATATACTGGAGTGGTTCCGAGGCCAGCCTGCGATCCAGCATATTCTTGAACTCGGCCTCTTCGGATACTGTAACCTCCCGTTTGGGATTGAGGTAGAGTTCGATCCGCTTCAAACTCATCACTTTTTCAAGCATCCGTTCTACATTCTGGCGGGGTGCTTCGACACCGGCGTGGTCTAAAAGCTGGTCGGAGAAATTAATCAGGTCAATCAGGTGCAGGGCCATAAGTTATTCCGGAATGGAAATCTCATTGGGATTGAGATGCCATCCACTGCATCCACGCGAGTAGTTTCCATAGAGGCGACGCCGTGGCTGACAACATTTTTTACAATCCGCTTCCAGGCGGTTCGAAGACGACAGCAGATCTCCGGGGAAAATTGACACCGTCAGAAGACCCAGCCCGCAGTATTTCAGGAAATCACGCCTTTCAGTCATGCTTCTTCCTCGTGCATAAAATTGAACTTGTCGATTTTGGCCCACGGCAACAGCATGGTGACCGAGAATTGCTCGTAAAGCATCTGCTCGGCCGACAGCAGGCTGACATTTTCAAGTGCCTGAAGAATCGACTGCGCCATACGCATATTTACGATCGGTTTGCTCAGCTTGCCGTTTTCGATCAGGAAAGTACCGTCGATCGTGGTGCCGGTCACCATAGTGCGCATCGGGTTGAGGTAGTTGACATACCAGAAATGGGTGATATAGATTCCACGCTCGACCGAGGCGATCATCTCTTTAAGATTTCTCTGGCCACCATCCATAACCATATACTTGGGGTAGGGGGTAAAGACTTTGTACGCGGGATGCGCATGACCGGTCGACTTGCGTCCGGCCAGGTTGGCGAAATAGGAATTCCAGACCACGTTGCGGGCGATACCCCTGTCGATCAACTCGACTTTCTGGCGAGGAACACCCTCGTAGCCGAAC
>WJMC01000078.1 GCA_014728145.1 Candidatus Zixiibacteriota bacterium
CTATCGCCTGTTCGACTTCCGAAGGTGTCGGCAAAGGCCCCCAGACATTGCTCTTTATCCCGACGATATCTTTGGGTCCGACTATCTTTTTCCACGCTTCGGACGGTTTGTCGACTTCAAACAGGCGGGAAACAGCCGAATCGATCATTTCCTTAATGACCGGGGCATTCGGCTTACCCGCAGATGTCAGAGCCTTTTCGTCACGGATCAGCACCACCCGCGAAAGCTTGGGGGATTCATCCTCAGCCAGGGCTGTAAACGGCAGTCCCATGGTGGCGGCCAGGGCAGCGCAGGAGGCTCCCTTCAGAAAATCCCTGCGTGTCAGTACGGTTTTCTTGTCATCCATAACATCCCCCTCTCTTTACTTCCTGTCTAAATTCGTCTCAACCTGGATCATTAAGTCGGCCGCCTGTTGCATAGTCTGCGCGTCGAATACGAGTATCAGGTAGAGGCCGTTCTGGCTCACGCCGACCCAGACATCATTATCGATTTCAACTATATTCTCCTCACCCTCGGTCTTGAGGAATTCCCTGCGGAAATTTACCAGCGCAGTCGCAGCGTCCTCGATAATCGGGTACCTGACACACATCAGGTAGACACCCCCGGGCAGGTATTCCGCCAGGGCGGCATCGGTATCCTCATACAGGTTGAGGATATTGTCGGGGGAAAGATAGTAATGATAATTAAGTGATGTGTGCAGATGGAAGAACTTGAGCGTGTTGGCGACCCGGTTCGACTGAGGCAGGTAGCTTACGATTTCGGGCACCTGGCCGGTTTCTTCGATCCGTCCGGATATCAAAACAGCCAGGGCGGTCATAGCTTTTTCAACTTCTGCCGATGTTTCAGTCGGGCTGAGGCTGACGAAATAGCGTCCCTTCCAGAAGCTGATGATCCCTCCGCGCAGATCGGAACCCTGACCGACCCCCAGTTCAACACCTTCGCGGGAATGCATAAAGATTCCAAAAGCATCTTCCGCCTTGCCCATATCGAAAATCTCCACCGTGATTTCCGGCATATCCGGTTTGCTGTAGCGCCTCACCCAGACCTGCCTGTAATCGTACATCCGAAACACTTCGCCGGCACCGTCAATATACGTGAAGATACCGTCACGGTCGTATTTCTCGAATTCACCGACCGCAAGCCAGGCTTTGTATTTTTCGGGAAACAGACGGCTCATGTCAGTCAGTGAATCCGTTTCCTGATGGGGTTCGGCCTCCTGCTCGGTCTTTTCTCCTCCGCAGAAAAGCAATAGTGGTAACAACACGGCAGTCACTATAAGCATCAAAGCTTTCAAATAATATTTCATGGTTTTTTTCCATTATGATTGGTTTGATTTGTATTCTCAATTGAAATTGTAAACAATCCGGCACAACTTGTCAACAAAACTATCTCTTCTGAACAGGTCAATCCACGAATTCGCGGTTCAGCTCGGCAATCACTTCATCAACATTCATGTCCTTTTCACGAATCAATTCTCGCAGGGTCCCCCAGTATGTTTCGCCACACTGGACACAGATTATTCCTTTTCTCATCAGGTAACGATTGACCTCGGGATGTTTTTCCAGAAGGTCCTCGACTGAATCATCCGCAGAAATCATCTCTCCTCCTTATATTAAACCTCATCTCCGCTGTAATATAACAAAAAACCCGCCGACTATGTGCCGACGGGTGAAATTAGCCGTAAATCAACAATCAGCAATGCATCATTTTGATGTCGTAGCATCAATGAAGTTGTATCGCTGGCAATCCCGCCTCCCGTTGAACAGGAAGCGGGATCAGATGGTATTTAAATTTATGGACACTGCGTACAATCAGGGGGTGGACCTCCAGCAAAGAGATACGCTGTATAGTATGCTGCATCGGCGACATTGAAACGTCCGGAGCAGTCAATATCGGCCGCCCTGACGGAAGTTCCGAGAGGCGCGCTGTAAAAAATCGCCTGTAACATCATAACCAGGTCACTGACATCTATCTGCGTATCAAAATTTACATCCCCGCAATCGAACCAGGCCTGCGAAACGGGGAAACATACCGCGGGGCAATCGGGATTGTGATCTGAACTGTTTACACATCCAAAATAGTTGGTCTGGATAACTCCACCCGCGGAATCGACCAGGTACCAGTCACCAGTTGGCGGAAGCCAGACATTGTCGATACAGATCTGCCCGGTCGGTTCACCCGCCGGGATCCTGATCAGCATGGTGAGACACTTCCGTGATGGTCCAGGTGTAAGGAACGCATCGGTGATTGCATACCCGCCAATCATCAGCGAATCGGGCAGGTAGGAGTCATCCATGCTGAAAGTGTTGGCGAATTCGATTGGAAAAGTTTCAGCCAGAGCTCCCTCAAATAGTACCGGCATAGATTGGTCGGTACCATAGTCGAGTTTCCAATCGATTTGACCTGAATATCCGGAAAACTCAAACCCAAGACTAAGCCCGGAAACTGTAACATCGTTTTCAATCCAGATCTCAACCATATTGACAGCGCCGATGATGAACTGATCATCGGGGTAGTTTACGTGCACCACCACGTCATTGTCTGCCACTGCCAATCCGGTCAGTAGCAGAACGCCGATTATTATGTTTATGAATTTCATGACTGTCTCCTGTTTATTAATAATCTGTTATCTAAAACGGTTCGCAGGGTGCCGGGCCGTTCCCGAATGAATAGTTGATCAAGTAGATCGCATCACTTACGTCCACCGTACCATCCAGGTTGACATCGCCGCAAATATAATTAGAAACTCGCAGGAGACATGAAGCCTGCGCGGTGATGGTCGGGTTGGACTGCGATATCATGTTTGCGGTTACACTGTTTTCGGTGCCGTCACCCTGGCCATCGGGCACTATCACAGCGACATTGACAATGGTGTCCGCGCCCGGTGCCATGGTCAGGTTGAGATTTGTAGGTGAAAGAAACCATCCCAGCGAATCACTGACCGTGAAAACGAAATTGTCTATCACATCACCGTTGTACTGTATTGTGTACGGCACGGTGTCGGTCGTATTGACATAGACTGTGATATTTTCCGGACAGGTGAATTCGAGCGGGGGTGGAGGTGGTTCCGTGACTATCACAGGAGTGGCACTTACCGCCGTGTCCGCTCCCAATAAATTGGAGACAATCAAAGTCGGATAATATGTCCCGGAAGTTTGATATTCATGAATTGGATTTTGTTGATCGGATGTCTGGCCGTCTCCGAAAATCCAGTGCCATGAGTTCGGGTAATTGCTGGATTGATCTGTGAAAAAGACACTCAACGGTGCTTCGCCGGAATCCGGAGTGAAAGTAAAGTCGGCTATCGGAGTAACCGGCATTGCTACCGGAAAGCAGATTGCTGGACAACTGGGACGGTATGTTTTCTGGTCTGAACAGCCGTTGAACTCAGGTGCAACCTGCGGACCACTCCAGCCGGCAAAGAAAAGCCAGTCTCCACTGCCGGGCACTACGATATTATCGATACACAGTGTCCCCTCGGATTCGGTTTCCGGAATAAAGAATTGCATCGAGTACACCCTGCGCATCGAACCGGCTTTGATTCCGAAATCTCCTGACGGGATAGAGATTCCACCAATCAATAGCGAATCCGGTAAATTGCTGTCGGTCAAATTAGAGTATGATGCCATCAAGGTATCCAGAAACGCCTCCTGGGCATCCTCGTGATCGATATTGATCGGAGCATGATTACCGTAAGATGTATTCCACTGCAGAACACCATCATAACCGGATATTTCAAATCCGAGCGACATCGCATAAAGCTTGGAATCGTTTTCGATCCAGATTTCAAGCGTGTTGTTTGACCCTATGAAAGCTGTATCATAGGGGTAATTAAGGTGAATTTCAACATTGTCCGCTGAGAACAGGGGTACTGCCGAAAACAGCAGACAAGCCACAATAACAGATAAATGCTTCATTTCTCCCTCCCAAATAATGGTAAGCGGCAAGTGAGAGTATCTATAATTTATTTTAGTACTAATCCAGAGTTGTTAAATTCAGAAATGCGTCCATCTAATGGGTATTTTAAATATAAAATACTCGACGATGCTTGTCAAGATATATCACAATTTTCAGGAGATAATGAAAGGGCTTACCGAAATCAAATACGTGAAATTATTCGCAATCACAGGGAGCCGGGCTTCCGGCCGAGAATGCGTAATTGATGATATACACCGCGTCGGAAACATCAACGGTCTCATCGCAATTAACATTGCCGGATTCCAGTGGATCCGGAGCGGGACTGCCCTGTACAAAAGCGTAATTTATGATATAGACCGCGTCAGAGACATCCACCGCCTCATCGTTGTTGGCATCACCGCAAACAAACCAGGGATCTGAGGTCAGTTCGAGCAAAAGAGGGATTGTCAGGCTGTCACTGTCGAGGTCGTTACTCGTAACAAGGAGTTCGCCTGAGTATATACCTGAGGCCATATCTGCTGTGCTGATGAACTGGCATTCGATCGTGTCGGCCGTACCCGCGGCCAGGGTGTCGACCAGTACTTCCGGCAGGAACCATTCCGGCTGGCGGTAATACAGAACCACCAGGCTGTCATGGAGATAGTCCTGGTTGAATGCGGTTGAAAGTCCCGCCGAACCATCATGATTTTCGATACCGATCGAGGAATTGGTGTGATCGAATCCGCCTGCGATGGTCTTGTAACGGTATTCGATTCTGCCATCGGCATAAAGTACTACCTGGGCTGTCACATGATCACCCGAGGCACCCATCTTGGCGGGGTAATTGTCGAACTGTACCACGGTCATGAGGCTGTCGGTAAAGATGAAAGCTCCGGCACCGGGATTGTTCGCATCCTGCAAGTCGAGATCCATCCAGAGCCAAGCCAGCAGATTGTCAGGAGCCATTGGATCAGGGAGTTCGGCATAGGAGGGAATTTCAAGGCTGTCAGGAGAAAATCCTATCAAACCGTTGGAACCGATATATAACTGGTTATAAATCTGGCCGTAGAACATGAAATCATGATCGAGTGCAAATGGACCGGCGTAGTTGTCATCGGCCAGTTGTGAAGTGATATCATCGCCCAGAAGCGAAATCTGAAGCCATGCGAACTGCGGACCATCGGGCTGATCGGAATCTATGAAGAAATATCCGAAACTGTCGGGACCATCTTCAGACAGAGATAGGTTGAAATCTCCAGATTTATCACCCACCTGGTCGAACCCGGGCGTATTGTAAGCCACATCCAGATTATAGATCAACTCACCCCCGCCCATGTTACTGACGATAAAGACGGTATCAGCAGAATCACCGGCCAGCATGGTTTTCTGATATTCAAGCGGTGTCACACTGACCTGGGGTGATTGATCGAGACGGATATCATCAACGAACCAGTCGCCCGCCGAGCCGAAACCGACTGTTCGCATTCTAAGCTGGAAGCTTCTATGGGAGGCTTCAGCTCCGAGTGTCAGGCGCATGAACTCAAATTCGGTCATGGCTGAATCGTTGCCGGAAATCACTGTCAGGCCGGACCAGTCACCATCGCTGTTGCGATATTCAACAACCAGGTCCTCATCCTCATCCGGGGCGATAAGGTTTCCACCGCGCTGGAAATAAAAACTCAAATATAACTCGGACTTGTCGGCGAGATCGATCGGACGTGAAATCAGCGTATCCGGTCCGTTGTTGATATGGATACTGTAAGGCGGATTGGGCGGATTCAATCCTTCGACGGAGGCTTCCGCGCCGTCGATAACCAGCCACCTGTCGCTTTCCAGGCTGTCTGCGGGCACCGCTTCAGTCCACGGGGTAGCCATCGCCTCACCCAGCGATATGGCATTGAGCACAATATGCACCCGCTTATCAGGATCCGTCTGGGAGAAGATGTAGACTCGCGCGCTGTCCTGAGCGAAATCTCCGGCGCCCTGGGGGACTGCAACCCGGGCTATGATGTCCTGGCTGGAATCGGGAAGCAATGTCGAGGTCGAACTGATCTGGTTGATACCGGTCTGGTCGAAAAAGATCACCGGCCATTCATAGAGAGAATCGACTAAATCAAAAGCATCGCTTTCGGTGCCTTCATTGGTGACCGTAAACAGAAATTCGGCAGTATCGGTTTCAGCGGAATACCCGGCCTGATAATACGGTTCCGCGGAAACATCATACGGGGGCGGAGCGCCCAGGTAGATATCATCTATGAACCAGTCGTCATAGTCACCCACGGTGGCATTATTGAAGATCCTGATACGAAATGCTGAATGGTAAGCGCTGTCGGGCAGGTACAGGTCAGTTTTCTCGTACTTGGTCATGTCCGCGCCGCTTCCGAGATGTAAACCGATATTGTGCCAGTCGCCTCCGGCATCCTGGTACTCGATTTCCAGGTCGTCGTTAGCCTCTGGAGAATCACCTCCGCCTGTGCGCTGGTAATAGTAAGACAAAGTCTGCGACTCGAGTCCCTTGAGGTTGATTGCCGATGAGATAATCGTATCGCCACCCGAGGGGTCACCGTCCAGATTCAAACTGTACGGCCCCGAAGCTTCTTCAAGCCCGTCGCCGTTAATCACCGCGTTATAATTGTACACCCATTTGTCGCTGTCGAGAACGGTTGTGGTAAATGAATCGGTAAATGGTATCTCCACGGCGGTTCCGCCTGAGATCGCGATCACGGAAGCGCTGTCAGAAATCTGAGGCTTGGTGAAAGAAGTCGCCACCAGCGTCATACTGTCCATATCCATGTAATTGCTGGTTGGTATCTCGACATGAATCTGGAAACTGACAGAGGAGTCTGGATCGAGATAGTCTGTTTGATTAAACGGAATGACACCGCTGGCATCCATGATCGTTGCCGGCCAGCTCGAACCCGCCAGCGTGAGGTCATATTTATCCGGGTTGATCCCGTTGTTTGTGATCATATAATTGAACATGATCGTGTCGCCCACTGCCGCGTAACGGCTCCTGACCGGCGGTACGAGAATCATATCGTAATCTATAACATAGAAACTGTATATCTCGGTCGAATCGGCAGTCTGCGAGCTGTCTGTGGCAAAGATATAGTAGCTGACCAGCGTACCGGCTGACTGAGCCGGTATATAGCCGCGATATTCAAAATCCACACCGGTCGGAAGAAGCGTGTCTGTCTGCCAGCCCAGGCCTGTATCGTAATACAACAGCAGTGAATCCTCAATCAATGGCGCGCTTCCCAGGATAATGCAGTCGACCTGGTAGTCATTGAGAGTATCTTTCATATCCGGCAGGGGATCATGGGCAATCGTGATCCCGGTCGCTTCCCTTCCGTTTAACGTCGTCACCCCGGTATTGTCCGGATCGAGCCAGTCCTTGAGACGGGTGGCCGGCGTTGTGCCATTGTCCCAGGAAAGCGAGAATTTGCCATACCAGTCCGGTTCAGTGTTACCGCAGGCGGCATATCCACCATGCAACTGCCCGATAATATGATGATTGTAGTCAAACAGGGGCGACCCGGAAGAACCACCCTCGGTGGTGCCGTCCTCCCATTCGCCTACGCGCCAGTGGTTGTCGCCGTTGCCCGAGGGCTGAAGGTAATAGCTTTCGGTCAGTTTATCGAAATCGAAAGAAATCTTTTTAATATCACCACGCGGATGATGGATGCAGACGGAGCTGTCGGAAGCGGTGTCGGCACGATTCCAGCCGGCATAGAAAACATTGTATGAGTCCGGTGGAGCCACACTTAACTCCAGAAGTGCGAAATCCGAATAGCCGGAGTTGGCCAGAAGCGTACTTCCCGACAAAGTCATCCAGGTTGGACCGTCGATATCATCACAGGAAGGGCTCTCGTAATTGAACATGAACACCCAGGTCGCTTCCCCGCCCAGGCAATGATCCGCGGTCAGGAAATAGGGGGTCAGGTCCTGGCGCACATTGTTGATCAATGCGCCTGTGCACCAGCGTGTACCGCCGGCGGTGATGATCATCGCCACCGCTCGTTTTTCCTGTTGCCAGTCGTTACCCTCGGGACAGTTGATGTTGTTGTTGCAGGGACCCGACTGCCCGAAATCGAGCGCGTTTTTGCGAACTTCACGGTCGAACACATCGCGGTAGCCGTGTACCACCCGGTTGATCGAGATGATACCCTGCCCGCGGACTGTGGCCGGTTCGTAATACTCAAGGTTACAGACTGGACCCTTGAGTAAGCCGGTAGCGAATTTGCCGTGAGATTTATTGTTTTTCGAGGTAAACGCGCCCAGCCTCATACTGCCGTCGGCATTGAACAAAAACAACTGCGCGCCTTCAGGAAGATAAAATTCATCGTAGAGTAAATTTGTCGAATGAGCCCCGGGGACCTCGATTTGCAAACGCCAAACCCTTCCGCCATCGGGAAGATCCTGCCATTCACCCGAATTTTCGAGTGTATAACTGACATCAAAGGGATAACCGAAACGGAGCGGGAGTCCCAGTTTTTGATCGGCTGAATCCTGCGCCAAAAGCGCGTCGACATCGACCGGATCCATCCGCATGGCCGGCACCTGGTTTCCGAGATTATATTTGTTGGAAGGCGGTTGAGCACTTACGGATACCTGCGCACAAAGATTCGAACTTATTATCAGCACAAGCAGGGCAAAAGCCATCAAGCTTACGACTATCTTACTGGGCATACTTTACCTCACTAAATTTCCACAATCGCAATGGCAGTAAAGCCGATATGTATCCTGATCAGGGCCTCATAATATATAACATCGGGCGGTGAGGGTCGGTTCTAAATTGCTGGACCTTTTTATTCGACCTCAACTTTGAATATATCTATTTTCTTTGAATTTGCAATCATCTATTTGCATTAAAGTCAAAAACTGTCCTGTTTTTCAAGACGGTACTGCAGAAAAACACCTCGCCAGGGGATTTTTAAGTATATTGTGATTAATACAAATGAATAAATTGAAAGGCGGATTGCAGGATGTCTGCTCCATCTCGAAGGGACCTCGAGAAGTTCATCGACAGGATGAATCAGCTCGCCCGTTCCAATAAGAGCGCCCTCGACCACTCTGAAGACCAGGTTGCCCGGCAATGCGGTCTCGATCTCGGGAACGCTACCCGTCGCCACAGAATCGACAGCGGAAGCCGCAAGGTGATCACCCGTGATATTGGCGAACATGTTCTGGCTCAGGATATTACACTGGATCAACCATACTTTCTTGAGGATCGCAACAAACGCCGGTTATATCCCCGCTGAAGAGCTTCGAGATACGCTGCCGCGGGTAGAAAGCTTAACTATTTTTCGGGGTTGTCTGCTCTTATATACAACCCCTCGAACCAGACCGACCAGGTTTGTCCGTCATCTGTCGACTGTTCGATCAGCTGATGCACCCGGTTTTCGGATTCAGGCGTTAAAGTCATGCGCGATAAAGTGATATTTCCGTCCTTGTCGGCGTAACGACCGTTGAACCGCATAGCTCCGTCGATAAATTCACCCTGGTAGTCGATTATATATCCCCGCTCCGAGACCCAGTTCTGGCGCCATAGCCCGTGCTCGAAATCATAGTAATTGATGCTTTTCCCTTTGGAGCCGAGATTGCTCTCCCAGTTTTCGACCAGCATACAGCCGTTTAAATCCTTGTAGATCAGATTAGTGCCAACCACCTGTTTACTTTTGTTGTAGACCTCCCAGTGGCCCAGCCAGAAATCGAGCTGGCGGCATTCAGGGATATATTCACAGGGTGAAGACAATCGCCTGACAGTTTCAATAATTTCGGCATAGCGTTTGTATGATCTGATAGGCTTCAGCTCCTGATCGGCCTGAATATGCTCGAGATTTGTGTAACCGGCAGTTACGGCTGAATCGAGATGGGCCAGAGCTTCAAAATGATCGCCGGACAACGCATAAGAACAGGCTATATTGTAATGGATTATATGAGAATAATAGCCGAGTTGTTGAGCCTGCTTGAAAGCCTCGAGAGCGCGCCGGTAATTGCCGAGTTGATGATTGGCCATACCCAGGCTGGCCCAGGCCTGAGTGTTGTCCGGATCATGCTTTACGATTTCCTCGAATGCCTGGACGGCTTCAGGGTAGTTCTCACCCTGCATCAATTTCATCGCCCGCTCATACGCCAGAGTTTCGACTTGATCCTGCGCATACGCCGAGGACAGCATCACAAGCGATGCAATACATAGAGTTAGAATAATTCTTCTGATCGCATCCATACAAATCCTTTATCTTTAATATACTGATCAATACGGGACAATACAGGTTGTGTTTCAGACTTGAATATACAAAATTGTGAGCAGGACATCATAATAATTTCTGATTGCATCCTATTTTAAACTTTGATATAATGATTTTATGCCGTTCTGGACAGGATTCTGGTTAATAGTTCCACCATTGGTTTTAATCACGATTGAATTGATTGCCTTTTTCAGGTGGAAGGATGATGAGCTCTGATGGATCCGGTACTGATTGGATTTCTGGGTTATCTGTTTATTGTGCTCGTGGTCGGTTTCACCACCGCGCGGCTGAATAAAACCCTTCCCGATTACCTGATCGCCGGTCGCAGGCTGGGCTCATGGGTGGTCGCTTTTTCGGAGCGATCCTCGGGCGAATCGGCCTGGTTGCTTTTGGGGCTACCGGCCTTTGCGTGGCTGGCAGGATATTCCGCTATCTGGGACGCGATCGGCTGTTGTAGCGGAATCCTGTTTTCATGGCTGGTGATCGCCCGTCGCCTGAGAAGTGAATCGGAAAAATACGATGCCATCACCCTGCCCCGATTCTTCGAAGCCAAACTGGGTGACAGGACCCAGATGCTGAAATTGACGGCAACTTTGATTATCGTTTTTTTCTTCACCCTCTATGTTGCCGCCCAGCTATTGGGGGCCGGCAAGGTCTTGAATTACTTCCTGGATGTCAACGAGTTCTACGGCATGCTTATCGGGGGCGGAATCATATTGTTTTACACCATGATGGGTGGTTTTTTCGCGGTTGCCTGGACCGATATGTTCCAGGGTATCCTGATGATAGTCACTCTGGTTGTACTTCCCCTTCTGGGGCTGATCTCGCTCGGATTTTTCGAACCGCTCAATCATACAATCGCGCAATCTTCGGCGGGATACATGGTAACCCTGCCGGGTGGGAATTCCGTCAGTATATGGCACCTCGGTCTAGCCAAATTAGGTACTATCCTGTCTGCCACCGGCAATCCCCACCTGTATCTGTATTCTTTGGGCGAGTTCGCTCGTCCGGAGGTTGTGGAGGGGATGAATTCGGCGATGAAATCCAGCGGGCAGGATTTCCTGTCGGTGGTGGCTAACCGTTCGGGCTGGCCGATGTGGGCCGGCATTCTGGGCGGTCTCGGTATCGGGTTGGGCTATATGGGTCAGCCTCACCTTTTGACCCGTTTTATGTCGATTAAAAGCACCGGCAAACTTCGCCAGGGTTCACTGGTGGCGATAATCTGGGCGCTTCTGGCATTCTGGGGCGCGGTTTTGATCGGAGTGGTGGCGATCGGAATAATCCGCAACAACGATATCCCTTTCGATCAGCTCAGCGTGCTTCTCAATGATCCCGAAAAGGTCATGCCGTTTATGGCCTCATTTCTTTTGCCACCATGGCTGGCGGGTATTCTCATTTCAGGCGCTATCGCGGCTATGATGTCGACCGCTGACAGCCAGCTTCTGGTCTCCACCTCGGCTATCTCCGAAGATGTTTACCACCAGATGCTCAATAAAAAAGCTCCCCAGAAAACGCTGGTGAGAATCTCCCGTGTGGCTACTTTCCTGATCGGGGTGATCGCGTTTATCCTGGCAATTACCGCCCGTGATTTGGTCTATGATCTCGTGCTCTACGCCTGGGCCGGCCTGGGAGCGGCTTTCGGGCCAGGTTTGCTTCTGACCCTGTGGTGGAAACGCACTTCCGCATGGGGTGTCTGGGCCGGAATGGTGGTCGGTACGGCCACGGTTGTAATCTGGAAAAATGTTCCGGCTCTGGACGCTGTGATCTACGAAATCATTCCCGGATTCGTGCTGGCGTTTATTACGGTAGTTGTAGTCAGTTTAGTCACCCGGCCGGTTAAAAGGATTTACTCATGAATAAGTTTTCCCCGATAACTTCGCGACTGATAGTCTTGTCGATAATTCTGTTTTCATTTACAGCGTCATTGGCAAATGCCGAAAAGACATCGGTCGAGCCTGCCGACAGCTGGGTATATAATTCTCTGAACCTGATTTATCACTATCATCCGCCCGAACATTTTGTCAACCAGCGCCCGCTCTGGCGCGGGGATATTATCGCTTACCTCGACCGGAACGAGACATCACCTCATCCGGTCAGCACCTGGGAAAGACAGAGGATCCTGTCAGAATACGCGACTTTGCCTGAACTCTCCGGCGACACTCAGAGAAATTCCACAGCCTGGCTCAAGCTTTCGCCGTATTCGATGAACCGTTTCGAGGATCATGATAAACCGCTCTTTCGTCTCGGTTTTGTGGGCGAAGGGGTATATCGCTATGGTGACAACCTGTTCTTGCAGATGAGGGGACGCTTCGGCAATCGTACTTATCTCGACAGCTTCGCGAAAGTACGCAAATGGGGCGAGGATGGCGGAGGATATTTCGACCACGGCCTGCTGGGTTTAAGATACAAAAGCCTGCGTTTCACTTTCGGGCGGACGTTCAGGACCTACGGGCCCTACGATAAGGACCGCCTCCTGGTATCGGCCAATTCGCCCGCCTTTGACCAGGCCTCACTCGAGTTTCGCCACGACTGGTTTCGTTTCCATTTCTGGACTGCCCAGCTCGATCATTTCACCGATCCTGAAGATTCGCTCTGGATCAACCGCTTCTACTCCTCCCATCGACTGACTCTCAAACCCCATCGCAGGCTGGAGATCGGTATCTCCGAGAGCATCCTCTACGGCCGCAAGGGAGGAAGTTTTGACTTTCAATATATTAACCCGTTTCTGTTTTTTTATGGCGAACAGTTCAACACCCGAAATGATGAAAATATCTATTTCGGTTTGGATTTAACCTGGTTTGCTCATCCGGGCTTGATACTATTCGGCGAGCTTTTGTTCGATGATTTCCAGATCGATTTCGTCACTGAACCCCATCAGATCGGTTTTAATCTCGGAATTTCCGAACTCGGCCTGCTTCTGTCAGACCGTCTGCAACTGGTTATGGATTATACCCATATCCGCAATACCGTTTACGGCCAGAACAAGTTTTACAACGTATACGCCCACCACGGTGTCGTGATCGGATCTTCACTGGGGACCGATGCCGATCGCCTGCGGGCTACCGCGATTGCCCATCTCAACCCCAGCCTGCGGATTTCTCTGGCCGGCGAATACTCCCGAAAGGGGGAGGGACGCTATGATGATCCGCAGGAGCATGGAGTAGAAAAAGGAGAGAAATTCCCCTCCGGCCGGGTCGAGACTACTCGAATCGCATTTTTGAAACTGGAATTGAATCGCCAATCAGTTCTGCAGGCGGAACTTACAGCCGGTTATCGGGATATCCGAAACTGGAAAAACTACAATATCGACCGTGACACTTATTTTATTAATCTCAACCTTCGCTACAGCTTTCGCTTTGGGATTATACTGTAAATCCTGAATGTTCCGCTTATGATAGACAAGGTGCTGATTTACAATAGTTTATTATTTTCGCAAAATCACTTGACAAGCTATAATAGATTCATAAATTTGTTATAGACGCACAACTCCAAGTGGTCACTATGGAGTTTGAAATAACTCTTTTATGAGAAAGCTGCCTTGTTTCAGCCTTTAGTGAATGCACACCTTAGTGAGAGACGGCTTTTGAAATGATAAGCATACAGAATTTGGGGGGTCAGTTTCAGGATTCTCGAATTGTCCCCAAAATTGTGCTTCCGGGAGGCGAGATGAAGATTACCGAAGTCCGGGTCACCCTGCGCAACGAAAGGAAGCTCCGGGCCTTCGCGAATATCACTTTTAACAATTCATTCGTTGTACGCGGGTTGAAAGTGATCAGGGGTTCGGAGGGGTACTTCATTTCAATGCCCTCGAGGAAGCGCGCGGACGGCTCTCACCAGGATATTGCCCATCCGATTAATGCCGATATGCGTAAATATATAGAGCAATCGGTTCTGGATGAATATTGCCGGATCTCAGGCGAGGTCCTGGAAGAAGCGGTTACGGCCGGCCAGGATCAACAACTCTGAGAGCAGACAAACTTCTGATTGGGATGTCGTCCAATGGCAGGACATCGGGTTTTGGTCCCGACAATTCAGGTTCGAATCCTGGCATCCCAGTTTTTTTATTTTTTGTACTACAAAATTCATGCTTTCTCCACAGAGTTAAACCTGATGTAACCTGATGCAATCATTTCATGAGACTTACTTTTAGTAATTTTCTTCAGTTTGCTACTGGAAAGTTTTACTCGGCCGAAAGAAAGAATCCGATTTTTCACGACTTGCGTAGTATCATATTTAATATTCTTGGCGAAATTTGTCTGGTCCGGAATTCACTGGAAGCGTTTAAAAACAGATTAAAATCAGAGGGGTGCAAAATTGACGAGATCGGCCCGGGATGGAGATTAAATATTGCATACACGCCTGGCTTCGTTATGCTCGTGTTGCTTTATATGCAAGCGGATATCGTCCGGGGCGCGAACGCGAACATGAACGGACCATCGATTCCCTCATGTACACCACGACATCGATCTCCGAAGACACAATCAAACTGCTTCATAAAATCAGAAAAATGCGCCATGCTGCAACATACGATTCGGTCGACATGATTTCCGATGCTGAGAGCAATGCGGCCATGAAAGTTGCGGTAGAGCTTGGAAAACATGTCATGACCTGGCTAAAATCTAATCATCCCGAACACCTGAAGTGAATTGATCGCTTTCAGTCAACACAGATGTAATTTAAAAAAATAAGGTTTAGACGAGGTATTTTGAAGGAATGTCGAAATTAAATCCAGACATTCAAGCAGTATTTGCTGCATTTGGACAAACGGCATACTCCGTTCAGATTTTTGAAGCAGATTTAATAACATTGTTAATTGTACTTAGGCAAATGGCAAGATTAGCCAAAAATGTGAAGGACACTCCAGAGTTATTCCTAAAGAAAGAGCCCATTGAGAAATTTTGGAGGGAAGAGGGAAATCGGATACAGAATCAACTTGAAAAATGTACCCTTGGACAGCTTCTGAAAAATGCGTTTACACAATCCAAAGAAACTCTCAATGAGTTAAATGAGGATCAAACTTTGCCAAGTGCTTTTAAGGATATAAATAAACAATTGGACAGATTACCTTTTGAGGATTGGCTGGATGCACTTGCAAGCCGAAATTATCTTTTTCATCGATTTTGGTATGATGCAGATGACCAGTTAGGAACCAAAGAGGGATGTTATAAGTTAAAAAAACATCTTTTAAATTATAATGATCAATTCGAAAATCATGTTGATGATGTACGGAAAACGTTGAAGACACTTATGGATATCATGGGATGTAAACGATAACCAATTAACCGGGAGTAAATTTGATAATCCGCCTGACTCAAAAACTCGCGAAGAAGATCAAAGTCGCACCTGCCACAGCTTTTCCATTTCATAAG
>WJMC01000079.1 GCA_014728145.1 Candidatus Zixiibacteriota bacterium
ACCCTGATCCTGGATGATCTCCTTGCAGTCGACATGACCACGGGCGTATTCGGCTTCGGCCACCAGTGTATTGTGCACCTCGGCCCGGGCAGTATCCCTGACCGCTATCTTGGAGGTCAGCACGCCTCGGGCATGATGACCCTGGAGGTAACCGCTCTCCTTGATCCTGATCAGGTCATCCGCCTGACCACTGATACGGGTGATCATCTCGAGCACCGATTCCGCCGCGCAATAGCTTTCATAATCAATATCAATCAGCCCCACCCGGCCCTTGATCAATTCGAACTCGGTCTTGAAATGCGCTTTTTCATCAATATGCACTTTAGCCCTGGGATATACCTTGATCCCGCCTTTGGGACTGTGTACATGTTTTTCGAAATATGAGTAGCGTGCATTTTTGCCGATCCTGATATTGGCATCCATGATATGCTGGACATCGACCGCCATCGGAAACACGCAATGAGCCAGAAGAGATATCTCCGCGCCGTCTTTGATATCGACTTCCATCAGAATCCTCTGGATTCCACTTTCAGCCATCATGCCGAAACAGAGATGCACCGGCTTTTTTATGACCGTCCCGGCGTCGACGATCATATGCGCCCGGATACCGTCATCGAGCTCCTCGGTCTCGATATTCAAACCCGGCACCGCATTCATGCCGAGAATTTTGTTCTTGTCTATCGACAGATGAGCTGTTTCTGGATCCTGCAGGTTCGGGTCGCTTCCGGTGTAATCGTAGAGTGTATTTATCAGAGATGTGTCAGCACTCATACCTCTCCTCCAATTTCAGCAGGTTTCGGCAGATTCTTATGATCGCAGGGAATACATTTGCCTTCGAAATAAGCCTGTATTTTACCCACCGCGCCTTTGTCGACCATCTGCCCGTTGCAGAGCAGAAAAGCATGTTCGGCCTGCTTCAGAACAGACAGGCTATGCGTGATCAGGATTACGGTGGTGCCGTTTTGCT
Source organism: Candidatus Zixiibacteriota bacterium (assembly GCA_014728145.1). NCBI lineage: Bacteria > Pseudomonadati > Candidatus Zixiibacteriota > Candidatus Zixiibacteriota bacterium. The sequence continues at coordinate 968 of WJMC01000079.1, forward strand.
TGAGCACTTTGACCGCGTCGAAAATCCGTTCGATAGACTCGATATCGATTCCCGAATCAGGTTCATCCAAAATCGCGATCCTCGGCTTCATAGCCAAAATAGAAGCCAGCTCCAGCTTTTTACGTTCCCCGCCCGAGAGAGTCTTGTCTACCGCGCGCGTAAGATAATCATCGGGGGCGAGACCAACTTCGTTCAGGACTTTCGAGGCGACACCCAGGTCACCATTACCGCCTGAAGCGGTCAGAAGATCGCGGATCTTGAGTCCCTCGAAACGGGCCGGCTCCTGCCATGCCAGGGTAATTCCTAATCTGGCTCGCTCGTCTATATCGAGATTTTTAATCGATTTATCTTCGAAAACTATATCGCCCTCGAAATGACGATAACCGGCAAGACCCATGATGGTCGATGCAAGAGTTGATTTTCCGGCACCGTTGGGACCGACCACGGCATGGACATGACCCTCCCAGAAATCAATATTGAGACTGTTGAGGATCTGTTTGTTGCCCAGCTTCAGGCTGATATCTTTTAATTCAAGAATTCCCATCAGCTACTCCAGTTCGGTGATATCTTTCTCTGTAAAAAGATAAGTCTTGAGCTCATCGTGCCAGCCATCCATATTGCGCCTGAGCCATTCGATGGTCATGCAGGCGTGCTCGATCTCCTCGTCACGATTGTGCGCCAGCACTTTTTTCAGATGCTGGTCGGAGGTGACCTCAACACGTTGATGGTACCAGTTTACGGCTTCAATCTCCTCTTTAAGGCTGTTAAGAGCACGCGCAATATCTTTGGTTTTCGATGACAATTCGTTTGTCGGTTCATGGTAATCTGACATCTCGAAACCTCGCTTATCTTATTTTCTTTGTCTAATAGAATGATTATGGGCATCAATTGTTCAAAATCTTTCTGATTTCTGAAAAGCCTGTGTAACAGGTACATTCCATACTAATCTCAGTCAGAACAACAGCAACAGTACAGATAGAGAGAACGCTCTTATAATCGTATCGGTTTTCAAATTTAGATAATCGATATGTACAGTTGACATAATCACCTCCCCTTAAAAAAATAGAGTAATGAGTTACTTTTTGCGGGCGACAGCCTCGGCAAAAGCATGCTGATGCGGTTCGCCGTGAGTGTGGTCTGTAGTCTTGTATTCTTCGTAGTCCAGGATATCGAATTTATCTTTGAGAATCCGGTTGAGTTCATCATTGTCGAAATAGTGCTGAATGGCTTTTGATAATTCACTGGCCTGTCCGGAATCACCATTGTAACCGGGATCATCGACCGTATGCACCTTGACAAACAGGATTCCATTTTCTTTTAAGCCGTCATGGATTTCACCGAGGAAACTATCCAGGTAGCCTTCGGGAAAATGATCGAATATCGTAACCGCGCTGATTAAGTCGAAGAAATTACGCGGTACAACGAAATTCCGGACATCATCCACGAAAGTTTCGACATTCTGATCAAGCCCGTGTTGCAAGGCATTTTTGTTTAACTGTTCGATGCCTTCTTTCGACTGGTCAACAGCGATAACTTTCATCCCGAGCTCGGCCAGGAAAAGGCTGTTGCGGCCATCCCCGCATCCCAGGTCAAGAGCATTGCCGCCGATATTTTCCTTCAACACAAATTCGCGCATGCGCTGGTTGGGAACCTTCCCGAAAGCATGCTCTTTACCAGCATAGTAATCATTGAAAAAATCTGTTGAGTCCGACATAGTATACTCTTTCTCAATAGCGCATGACCGCGGCCAGCATCGATTTTTCCGGCATTTCCTCCATATCGAGAAAATGCACCCTGCCACCGGAAGTCAACGTGTTGACTGCGGCGCTGTCGATCAGGTCAACATTCCGACTCTTGTCCTGCGGCTGGAAGATGACATCATGCCAGTTCCTGTCGTAGCGCCCATAGATGCGCCGGTCTTTTTGCACGAAGAGAGTATGAATACGGTTAACGTAGGAGGCCTTTATCACTTCCTGAAGTTCATTGACCGCTTTACCTGTTCCGGACAATCGATTGTACTGCTCCATATCTTCTTTCAGGTCTTCTTCTGAGAGCGATTCGACCGCTTCCAGGCTGCGGCGATGGAGTTCGTCCTCGCTCAGATCATCCGGATTGACATCTACTGCCCGATCCAAAAGATACTGGTAGGAATTGGCCTTACGGTAAATGCCTATCAGATGATCCAGGCCGACTAACAAAAGCGGCAGGTTTCTGTTATCCAGAAATGATGTTACCGCGTTTTCGGCCTGCTGAAAGAAGCGCAGAATCTCCTTTTTATGCTCTTCATCTCCCTGGCCACCATGGCCGTGAAAGATCTCGGAATCACCGCCCTCTGAAGGTGCGTTGGAGGTGTGGTGCTGAAGCTGTTGCTCGATATCATCGTACTTTAGAATATCTTCGATATCAGTTGCCACATCACCCAGGTCAACCTGCTCCATCCCCAGCCGATCAGCCAGGTAAAGCCTGAAATCTTTCTGGCTTAAAGCCAGTATGGCGATCCGGTGACCATCAGCCACCAACGGCAGAATCTGTTTGAGGTGGAAACGGTGCGAGAGATTTATGCTCTCCTCGACCTTGAGAGGTAACCTGTATATATAGTTTTCATTTTCGGACAAAAACAGCGCCAAGCCGTCTTTCTGGTAGCGCCAGAAGTTTGTATTATCCAGGAGACTGCGAGCCGGATCGAGGATTTTACCGATTTCGTTATCACGCAACCCTTCCTGTTTGAGTCGGTTCTCGGCTTCGGCCAGCATGTTCTTCAACCGAATCTTGTTCTGCTCTGTCTCCCGACCCGCTTTTTCAGTCGGTATACAAATTGAAAGACACAATTCCTTCCGGCCTTGTATAAGTTTTTTAAGCATTTCATCGTCTATAAAACTCATGATGCACCTACCTTAGTGTTGCGCATTAAAGAAATATCTGTATATGTAAATTCAGGACAACGCGCTCTTGTCCACTGTATAATTAGTATGGAAAGCTGAAATTAAATCCAGATATTGCTCGAGATAGCGGGTCAACAGGTAATGCTTTTCCACTTTCCTGCGCGCTTTTTGACCCATCTTTTCAGCCTTTTTACGGTCTTTGACCAGTTCCACAATACGGAGTGCGGCTTCATCAATATCTTCCACCAAAAATCCATTTTCGCCATTATCGATTTGATATTTGATTCCGCCCACATTGCCTCCTATCACCGGGGTACTTTTCCACATCGCTTCGGCTACTGTCAACCCGAAACCTTCACGTTTGGATTTCTGCAAAACCACCCTGGCCTTTCTCTGGAGGGCATTGACAAGGGCTGTATCCTGGTGACTCATGATAAGTATCCGCTCCTCGCGTTGATTTAGAAGTGATTCGTAAACATCCTCACCTTCCGGATCATCGGTGGCGATATTACCGAGTAGCACCAGGGTACAGTCCACCTCTTTTCTGGCTTTCTTATAAGCCTTGATAACACCTTCAGGATCCTTGAAGCGATCGAAACGCGAGATCTGCACTACCAACGGCAGATCGCAGGGGATATCGTAATGATCCAGCCTCTCCTGCACCTCCTGATCGCTCATTTCCTTATTGGTTATCGAAAACGGGTCGATAGCCGGCTTTATGAAAGTCTGTGGTGTATCAATTTTTTGCTGATATTCTTTTAAGGTCATAACGACTGCATCGTATTTTTCAACGAATTTACGCAGGTAATTCCAGCATTCCTGATGGGGATCACTCATATCGATATGGCAACGCCAGATCCAGGGACCGCGCTTGCGATAGTGATCGATCATCGGAAGTGGCTGAGGATCGTGAATAATTACCAGGTCATGGTCGAGATGATTGCGGATAGCGTTTTGTTTGATGACTGTCTCATAGACCTTCTTCTTCTTGTCAGTCAGGTTGATATCATCGCCCTGAAGCGCGTTGTGCATTTTTTTGGTAACACTGAAATAATCGGGCGAGCCCTGGATCACCCGCCATCCTGTTTTGATCCCAACCGAATTTAGAAGCAGTATAAATGAGGACAGAATCCCTGCCACACCACCACCGTAATAAGTGGCGTTGATATTAGCCACGTGAATATCCCGCAAAGGCCGGGCCTTCTGCCGGATGCGGTCTATCGTCTCCGCTCCCACGAATTCTTCATAATCGTCAACTCTGGCTATTCTGATATCTGTATCTAGCTTCATGATTGTTTACCGTCCTGGGATAGTATCAACTCATAGATTCGTTCGGTATCATCTTTGCGGCATAGCTCCGTCCCCGGAGTCATAACCGCCGCCGCTCCGGCCGCGACTCCATAGGCTACCGCGTCATCCAGGTCGCTACCCGTGGAAAGCTTAAAGACGATTCCAGCGGTCATACTGTCGCCGGCGCCGACTTTGCTCCTGATCGGTACTGTCGGACTGTGAAAATGCCTGCTCTTGTCCTGAGTAACAATGAAACACCCGCCAGCACCAAGAGTAATCACGAGGTTTTCGCTTCCTGTATCTTTTAAAAGCTTATGAGCCGCAACGAGTAGCTCTTTTTCATCAGCAAGGTCTTCTCCACACAGGTCTTTAAATTCCCGCAGGTTACATTTGATTATATATACACCTTCTGTGGCAACACGTCTGAGCGGTTCGCCCTTGGTGTCGATCACCATTCTGTGACCGGCCGGTTTCATTCTCTTTGCCAGGTCGGCATAGAAATCATCCGGGACACCTGGGGGAAGGCTTCCACTGGCTACAACATAATCAACTTCAAGATCATCAGCCGAGACCGCGTCGACAGCCGCCTGACATTCATCGGAGCTCATCTTGATCCCCGGCATAACGAAACGAAACTGCTGATCGGAGCTGTTTTCCGACACGGTTATATTTTCACGGTTTTCGCCCCCTATTTTAAATGGATGCCGGTTGATTTCCTCAGCGCTTAAAAGCTTGTCGAGTAGTTCTCCCCCCGAACCACCCGCGGCGAAGACCGCAATCGTCTCCCCGCCCAGCTTTTTGAGCGCGCGGGAAACATTGATCCCGCCACCGCCGGCCTCGTACAACGGTTGACTGCACCGCATCTTGATTTCAGCCCGTACCTGGTCACAAGAGAAAGAAACGTCGATCGAGGGATTCATAGTCAATGTCAGCACAACAGAACTCATGTTGGCAATTCCTCCGATGAATTACTAAAGTTCGATTACCTTGTTAATCTCATAAAATATGTTATCCACGCCCTGCTTGAATTCAGCCCATTCGTCGGCCGTTACTGTTTTCATCTTGTCGAGCTGTTCTTCGAGATCATCGCCCAGCTCACGAAGCTGTTCTCTGCGGGCACGGATATCCTGGTCGACATCTTCACCAGCTTTTTCGAGTTTCTGGTCAAGTTCGTCAACAGTCGCTTCGATTGAATCGATTCGAGTTTGAATTTCCATTTTCAATTCAGCTTTTTTATCCGCGAGCACAGGCCCGGTCTCGACTTTTTCCTGCTCTTTTTCACCGCAGGCGAAAAACGCCGATGTCGCTGTAAACACAATTAGTAATACAACCGCAATTTTTTTCATTCTCTTAGATCCTCCATGAGTTTATTAAAAAAGGTAGCCGATAGTCACTTTGAAATCGGGTACTGTTTCCAGTTCGTAGCGAGCTTCAAAATTATACTTGCGCTTTTCTCCGATCGGAAGATAGATTCCAGCCAGGATAGCAGCACCTACCCGGATTTCATCGGGCCGGTCCTCATCGCGTTCAAGCTTGGGTTTGTCGATCACGAATGTCGGCGCGCCTCCAATATAAGCCCGGTTGTCGACGATTTCAAATCGAAAATCGGGATAGGCATTGAACACCGTTCGATCATCGCCAAAACCGATATCAAAACTGGGCGCGAACCTTATCCTCGTGCCGAAGTTTATTATAATCGTCTGGGCCCCGAAAACCATCTGTTCCGGGCCCATGCTGAGGCCGACCCGAAATCCCAGGCTACCCTCGAAGACCGGCGACTGCCTTGAAGTAACTTCTTCAGCTTCCTGAGCCGAAAGCGTGACCGCATCCGTTACGGCAATAATCAGCATCAATATCAGAAACCATTGAAATATCTTCTTCATAACCACAGTTCGCTTTACTTGATCTGTTCCAGCGCGTTGGAAAAAGCATTGCCGATATCGTTCCAGGCCTGTTCAGCTCCCACTTTCAGTTCACCATAGGCATCGTCCGACGATTTTTTAATCTCGTCGATTTTCTGCTCGAATTGATCCACCCTTTCCTGCAATTGTTGCAGTTGCTTGGTATACTCGTGTTTGGCATCGGCTTCAGCCTTGTCAGCTCTGGCCTCGAGCTGGGCAATCTGGGTGCGCCAGACGTTAGCCTGTGCTTTTAGCTTTTCGATGTAATCCTGTTTATCTGACATTATATATCTCCTGCCATAGTTAAAATGTTCAATAGTTTACTTGCTAATGACTTTCCCAGTAACGAGGCCGACCGTGAAAATCGTAGAGGACTTCTTCCTGCTCACGATTGATCGGCTGGGCCGGATCGTACTCGGGACTGTCCTTGATCTGCTGACGGGTCATGTCCAGCCTGACATGCACATCCGCCCAGTTGATAGTCTCTATCGCCGGAATCGGGATCAGCACTTTTTTGCCGGGCAACCAGTTTTTGGTTTCCACGACTATATAGCGGATAATCCAGGTATCGTCGTCGACGATAAAATCCTCGAGATGGCCGATGTCGCCGTCGGACGCCTCGATTGTGTATTCACGCACCTCTTTGGTACTGCGCAGATTTGGATCTTTTGGTTTTTCTTCCTCTTCGACCGCACCTTTTTTCTGGTTGGCACGCACGCTGGTCCCCGACTGGTCGCCGACATTGGTGGGAGCGACATAGGCGCCACCCATAACACCGCCGGTCCAGTACGGGCGCATATCGAAGTACTTACTCAGGGCTTCCTCGTGTTGACGAGAAACCGGCTCGTCCTCTTCAATAGAAGGACTGTTTTCGATCTGCTTTTTACTGAGGTTGACCGGAAACTGCTTATCCGACCATTCCGGTTTATCGAGTTGATCAGGTGTAATCAGGATCTTTCGACCCGGCAGCCATTTACCGGTATCTATCACCAGGTAGCGGATTGTCCAGGACTGATCATCAAACAGGAATTCATGAACCTTTCCGAAATTACCATCAGTAGCAAAAACATTGTAACCGTGCAGTTCCTTGACACTGCGTAACATTATAAATCACCTCCGATTTAAATTCAATTTCAGGCCGTGTAGCGCACTGTCAGCGCGACGATCAGGATAATAAACAGCACCCAGAAAAACGTGCCCAGCGCGGCCTGTGCTTCATAGGCAGTTTCAGTTTGCTGTTTGGCTTCCCGGTATGTTCGGGGTCTGCGTGGCGGTACCGCCGCGGCCAGTATCATGGCCACGATCAAACCGATCACCACAAACGGAAGCCAATAGACTCCCCAGAGGGACGGCCCGAAAGGACGCGCCAGCGCGCCCAGAAACCAGGTACCAAGAAATAGAATGAAAAACAGAAACAGCACCGATGGCCAGATACCTGTGCGGCCGGGTCTTTCCCAGCCCATAAACGCCCCCAGTATCAAACTCAACGCGATAGCGACCACAAGAGCTGCTATAAAATCTGCTATAAACATCTAAGCTCACCTCAATTCATTCCCCCGCTACGACATCAGGTATCTAATCGCGGCAGAGGTGATTGAAACTATTTTAATACTGCGGCATGAATGAAAACGGGTTCAGACTGGCCACACCGAGATCATTCAAGACATTCTTTGCGCCGGCTTCGTACGCGTTTTCTTCAGCGCTCATTCGTTCGATCCAGGTGTCGACCTCACCTTCGAGAGTGACCACGCCATTATCCACTTTGATTTCGACTTCTGTTTCTTCGACGAAGGGGCTCCAGTAGAGGTGATGCCAGACATCCTGTCGCAGAGCCCAATCGCTCTTGCGTTCCCAGTCTCCCTGGTAGTCGACATAGTTCACCACATCCACGACACCTTTAACTCGTTCGGCCACGTCCTCGGCGTGCTGTTTTTCGAACAGGCTGTTAACCTTGCCGTTAAGGTACACCATGCCGTTACGGGCATCGACCTCGACCTCATAGAGCTGCAGATACGGATCGCGCAGGATGGCGTCATTTACTTTCTTTTCCAGTTTAGCATTAGTCAGTTCGACTTCGGGGCGGACCTTGATATGATTGTTCACACGCCAGACACCGAGCACATTACTGGCATCTTCGGCGGCCGCGGTTTTCGCCTTGAGGTTGTCGACTTCACCCGCGAGTGTCGCCGCGCCTTCATCAACTGTAACTTCCAGGTTGAATGAATATACACGCGGATCGTAATACAGGGCGTCCTTGATTGCCTGTTTAATGTCCTGATCGGAGACATCTTCATAATTCTGTTTGCGCTTCATGGCATCTTTGGCAAACCATTCAACGTCCAGATTATCGACATCGACTGATTCGGCGCCGTAAACCCAGGCGTCATAGCGAGCCCAGCGCTTCTCCGCCGCGCTTCCGACAATACCATCCAGGTTGACATTGCCGTCGTCGACAGACACTTCGATATCGGCTTCGTCCACCCACACATCGGTATCCAGACGGCGCTTCACATCCTGTTTGATCTCGTAATCGGAACGCTCTTCAGGGTAGTCGATCGTGATCCTGTTTTCGACTTCACGTACACCGATTACGCCTTTGGCGACTGTCGAGGCCAGTTGTTTTTCCTGCCATGATTCGACTTCGCCATCCAGCCTGACAAGTCCATTGTCGACATCGACTTCGATTTCAAAGCCTTCGGTCGCGGGATCATACATCAGAGCGTTATGAACATCTTCATATAATTTTTCATCTGTACGCATAACCGGTTCGACCGTAACCTTGTTGATCACGCCTCGTACGCCCTTGATAGTTTCGGCCACTCGCTCAGCACGATCTCTGGCCAGGATATTGTCAACACTGCCCGTGAGCGTGACTATACCGTCGGTTGTTTCGACATCGATTAAATGCGAGGGCACCGCCTCATCTACCAACAGCTCGGTCTCGACTGCGAGAGAAATATCACGGGCATCGAGCCCTTCCTGCTGTGCCGTTGCCGGCGACGATAACAGCACCGCCAGCATAACTGCCAGACCTGTGGCAATCATCTTGCCATTTTCGATTTTAAGAGTTCTGAATAATTGTCTCATTACAAAAACCCTCCTCTAAGGTATTTGCGTTCTCAATTTGCGAGATCCGACTGTGCTTTGATTTTTCCAATCAATTCAGTTTTCCCTTTCAGGGAATAAGCATGTCGGTAAAAATTTTTAAACGGGTCGTCCTTTTGAGACAGCCTGCGGAATATGTTCTTGATTTTGTACTTCTGCGGACCAAGGTTTGCCTGATCGAGCTCATCCCACTCCAGTGGAGTCGCAACTGGAGCTTCTTCGATCGCCCGGGGGGCATAGGGCATGACACCAGTCTGACCAAAGGAATTCCTGGCAGTATCCAGAAACAGCCGTCCCCCGCGTTCAGATTTGCGCACTTTAGTAGTCAAAAAATCAGGATACAGATCTGCCAGTTTGTCAGCCACCTGGCGGGCGAAATCGCGCACGTAGTCGTAATCCTCATTTCGCTTCAATGCTACCACTACATGAAGCCCGCGCGAACCGGTTGTCATTAAAAACGGCTTCAGGCCGATTTTATTGAGCAGAGCCCGAATCAATCTGGCTCCTTCGACAACCTTTCTGAAATCATTATCACCATCACTCGGGTCGAGATCGAATATCACCCGGTCCGGGTAATCCGGCCTGTCCTTTAAGCTGAGCCAGATATGCGGAGTCAGGCAGGCCAGGTCGGCCAGGTAGATCAGGGTGGTCGTATTATTGCAGACCAGGTAACGGGTTGATCCTCCGCGCTTGTTGTCGATCTCAGCGATTTCCGCTTCATCAGGAATGTTTTTAGGCGCATTCTTCTGGTAGAAGCTCTCACCCTCGATACCGTCGGGAAACCGCTTGAGGGACAATGGCCTGTCTTTCAGATGAGGCAGGATAAATTCCGAGACACGATTGAAATAATCGGCGACATCCTGTTTCGTGATGTTCGAATCAGGATACATCAGCTTATCCGCTCGCGAGATTTCATAATTGTTTATTTGCGCGGTTTTTTCCGCCATTTTGAAGATCATCCTTCCCGACTTACTTCTTCTGCTTTTTTATCGTGTCTGAGTCCTATAAAACGCGGGTGACGGAGTTTGCCGCCGGATGTCCATTCGGTGAACCCTACTTCACCCACCAGTTCAGGTCTGATCCAATGGACTTTTTTGGTGTCGATGTCGCCCTCATCGAAGGGACAGCTTTCACGCTCCATCTTCTTTAAACGACCGCCCAGGTCTTGAAGCAGTTCGTCGTCGTAACCGGTACCGACTTTGCCCGCGTACCGCAGGTCGCCGTTTTCGTAGTATCCAATCAACAGCGCACCGAAACCGATTCTCTCACCTTCCGGCTCGGTAAATCCGCCAATCACGAATTCCTGCCGGTTGACACATTTGAACTTGAGCCATTTCGAAGAACGGCTGTGGACATATTTGCTTTTGGCATCCTTTGCAATCACACCTTCCCAGCCTTTTTCACAGGCTTCGGCATGATACTCCTCTCCATCTTTATTGCGATGAGCGGTGTACCTGATTATGTTGTTGAAACTGAAAGACTGTTTCAATATTCGCTTGCGGTCGCGCAATTGCAGATCACTGATATCGAAACCGTCGACATAGATCAAGTCGAAGAGGTAATAGTAGACTGCGACATTGCCCCTGGACGACTTTTTGGATTCGGCATGCATGCGATTCTGTAAACGCGCGAAGCTTGTCACATCGCCGTCAAAGGCAACTACCTCACCGTCCGTGATGAACCGGCTGACATCCTGGTCTTTTAGCGCTTCGACCAGTTCAGGATAGATATCGTTGAGCTTTCTCTTGTTTCGAGACATGAGCACGACATTATTGTTCCGGCTGAAAGCCAGCACTCGCTCACCATCCAGCTTGCGTTCATAAATCCAGTTTTCATCGGAGAAATGGTCATGAGTAAGCCTCGCCAGCATCGGCTGAGTCCAAACGGGCATTTTCTTTTCCTGTGCCCGGGACTTTTCATCTTTTGTAAGGCTGATGATTGAGTTACTCATTATTTTTCCACCGCCTCGGATTCATCACTGACTATCTGCTTCATGGTCCGATCGCTTAAAACTGACTTGTTTTCGGTCGAGACCGGATTTCTGCGGGCATCCGCCTCATCATCTTTCATCTTAATCATCATCCACTGTTTGCCCTTGTCGCGTTTAGTCTGAATCAGGGCGTAACCACCCGAAAGCTTTTTGCCCTCGAGCCAGATAGTCATTTTGCCCTCGTCATAAGCATCGCTCATAGACTTTTTACCCTCGTCGTTGTCCGCCTCGGCTTTGAGGTTGCGATACGTTCCGGCATCCCAGACCATGACGGTTCCACCGCCATACTGATCCTTTGGAATCACGCCCTCAAAGTCGGCGTATTCAAGCGGGTGATCCTCAGTCTGGATAGCCATGCGCTTATCGCTCGGGTCGGTCGAGGGACCCTTTGGCACTGCCCATGATTTCAGCACACCGTCAATTTCGATTCTGAAATCGTAATGGAGGTTGCTGGCGTCATGTTTATGGACCACGAAAATGCGTCCGTCGGATTTGCGCCGGTCACCGCCGAATGGTTCCGCGGTGCGGTCAAAATCTCTTTTCTTATGATACTCTTTCAGGAAATCTTTGCTTTTATCACTCATCGGTAACTTCTGGTTAATCAGATGCCGGGAAAAACTATTG
>WJMC01000080.1 GCA_014728145.1 Candidatus Zixiibacteriota bacterium
CAGACCTCTGAATGAATCGGCCAAAGTACCGATCTCGTCTTTGGAGGTGAACTTGATATCGTGGTTGATATCGCCGACCGCGATCTCCTGAGCTATCGTTGCCATGTTCGAGACCGGCTTGCTGATGCCGCGGGCTATCACGAACGCTATCGCTATGCCCAAAGCTACTGCACCGACCAGAAAGATTATCATCATGGAAATAGAGCTGGCCTGGGCGGAATGCATTTTCTCTTCCTGGCCAACCTGGATTCGGCTGATGACATCAACCACAGCCAGGGCTTCCTCGGTCAGCTGATCGTAGGTATTGTCCATCCTGTTTTTGTTTTCATGAACCTGGACAAACATATTGTCGATCGTCTCTACGGCCGCGATGGCGTTGTTGAGCTGATCGATATTGACCTGTTTTCTCATCAATGCCCGGTTCTGCTTGCAGATTTCGATAATATCCGCCTGCAACTGGCGGAACTCTTGAGCATATTTATCATCATCGGTTAGCTTCCAGTTGCGGTAGGCCGTACGCGAAAAGGCGAACAATTTTACGATTTCATCAGCCAGCCGGGACTTGAGCGCACGTTCTTCGAGCGCGCTATGGCTGGCGCGGGAGGCGAACTCCTGCTCCATCTGCTTTTGCTGGCTGGCGCTCAACTCGTTTGCCTGCTTCTGGAAGATGTCTGCCTGGCGACCGATTTCAGCCTGGGCCTGTTTGGACTCCTGCGAAATCTCAACCCACCTGTCCCAGGTCGAACAGTATTTCTCGATACTGCTCAGTGCCTCATTGGCCATGGCTACATCCTTAGAATCCTTGAAGCGTGCCTGAGTAGCCCTGATTTGGCTGTTGGTTTTCTCTGAAAGCTCCTGCAAATTCTGATAATGGGTTTCATCCTGCGTAAATTTGAATTTTAGCCGTTCTGCGCCCATATCCTTGATCCAGATCATGACCTGGTTGGCGTCATTCGAATTAGCGACCTTCTGTGAGTAAGTGCTCAATCCGTTGTAACCAGCGTAACCGACTATTATCGCCAATGCCAAAATCAGACCGAAACCGATGTAAAGCTTTTTGGCAATCTTGATGTCCTTCCAACTCATTAATTACCTCCTCCGTCATACGACCGCGAAAAGTATGTGCCTGATTATCGTTTTGCCCGCATCGCAGGCCTCGTTAATTACTCGATTAGGATTAAATCGAATTTCTTCCCATATCTGACTTTCTCACTAAGTATCGGACGAAGATGAACTGCATGGAGGGATGATTACTGTACGGTTATTGTATATATGCTATATACAATAATCGGGACTATGACTTCGATATGAAACAACTCTGCTTAAAATGAAACAGTGCTTAGAGGTTCTTCAGAAAAGCGCTCAGATTGATTTTCTGGTTGGCGATTTGCAATTTTTTGCGGATCATCTTGCGTTGTTGCTGAATCGTACCGACCGATACATTGAGCTGACCGGCTATGTCTTTGGAACTCAGGCCGTTTTTAATGTGCGAGCAGATTTCCAGTTCCCGCGGACTGAGTCGTGAGAAGCTTTTATCCAATTTATCGATAAATGGGGTAGTGATATCCTCAAGATTTGCCTTGACCCGGTTCAGTTCAGCTTGAAGCTGCGGATCGAGTTTGTCTTCCAATCGGCTGAGCATGGGAAGAATCAGCAAATTGACATTGGATTGAATTCGGTCAGATATTTTCTGCTTTTCCGAGTCTATCTGTTTGAGTACACCATTCAGGACGATGTTTTTTTCTTCCAGCGCTTTTTGTTCTACACGCAGTTTCTGGATAGCACTTTGAAGTTCTGCCCGGGCCGTTTCCCGATCGGTTATATCCTGGAAGGTTTCTATCGCTCCAATGATCTCATTCTCGCGATTGAACAGCGGGGCGGCTGTAAAATAGAGCCAGTACCCATTGGCACCAAGGCTGGGGAAATGGCTTTCCACCTCGTAGGCGCCCTCGATCAAGCTCGATTTGCGGCTTGACCCGGTATAGAATGTCAGAATATCTTCTTCCGGGCGCTGATCAATGATCAAGTCCGCAAGTATCGGTCTTTTTACATCATAGAAAGCCTGCCACTGGTTATCGGTACCAACCACCTCGCCAGCCTTGATTCCGGTCAGCTTTTCGCAGGCCCGGTTCCAGTGTGTAACCCTGTGATCACGATTTATAACCAGCAGGGGGACACAGATCGTTTCAAAGATCTGATGCAGGTCGTATTTGTTTTTCGGCTTTGTCAGGTAAGTGTCGGTCTTTTTATTTTCTGTGTCGACAGATTTTAACTCTCCAGTCGTTTTATGCGACCTGATGGTTAACTGCGAGCGGATGCGCGCGAATTCACGAGCCGGTTTCTCAGTTGAAAGCTGGCCAGATTTTAGCTTAGTACACAATTCTTACCTCTCACGTTAATCCTGATACCGGGCGGAGCAGGAGCTACTATATGTTATCGGAACAGTTGGAAATAACTTAAAGCGGATGAGAATAAACAGCGTGCAAACTCATGATTTTCATGCTCCCAATCCGAGGTTCATCAAAGTACGGCCGAGCTATACGATCAAAAACTCCATTCAATAGGGCAATCAGCTTCCGCTTTTGTTCTCCCTCAGCCTGACGAGTCAAGACACATTAACTTCCATATATGAAGTGAGTGATATCAGCTGGCATTAAAAAAAACCGGGGCACTAACCCCGGTTTTTTATCTTGATATCATTTTCGATGCTTTCAATAAAGTCAATTGAGATCATTGAGCTTGTCTCTAATCTCTGCCGCGCGTTCGTAGTCCTCGGTCTGAACCGCCTCTTTAAGCTCATCGTTGAGTCTTTTAACCTTGAGGAAATTCGAGGACTTTTTGTCGCTCTCAGGCTGGACGTATCCGCAGTGACGATTTGACCCATGAATCCTTGTCATAAGATTTTCAAGATTTGTCCTGAACGCTTCGTAGCAAAAACCGCATCCAAATCTGCCAATCTCAGCGAAATCCGAGAATGTCAATCCGCAGTTGGGGCAAACCGGGTCGTTTGTTCCGGTGCTTTCTCTTCTCTTGGGCTCATTGCAGGCCATGTCCAGAAAGTCACTGAGCGGGAAGGGATGATTCTCCAGAGGAGAATGAAATCCCAGCTTGTCAGCTTTCTCGCAATCGAGATAGATGATATGTTTTTGACCCTCCACTGATGCCTTGATTTTTACCTGGTGTTTGTTTTTCTCATGGCTCATAACCCTCTCCTTTTTATTCCCGTAAACCGCGTCTTTCTTAATCGCGACTTGCGGGACAACTCCGTCAAAAGAATATGGCGCAATCCTGGTGCCCCGTGCAGATCATAAAATGAACATCGTAATCGCTTGTAGCGCAATACGATAAGCGCGCATAAGATGATATGTTTCAGTTTCGAATAGTTGCTGGTCAGATTTTTGATAAAAAGTATGGGATTTATCCAATACGAATTTGATCTCTGTGATTTTTCTGAGCTTCAATAAAATATTGAGATTCGAGCATTTGCGCCTATATTATCCTCATGAGCAGGGAGCGATTTTTTTGACACAGCCGGACCGAATTTAACAACTCGCGGAGTGAGATGACATGGCAAAAATAAAGCTGTTATCATGGAATGTAAACGGCCTGCGGGCGATCTATAAAAAAGGTTTTCTGGACTGGTTAAGAAAAGAGAAACCGCATATTCTCTGCCTGCAGGAGACCAAGGCGACCTTCGAGCAGTTACCTTCAGCTCTCAAGGATATTCGCGGTTATCTTAACTTCTTCTCGTCCGCCGAACGCAAGGGTTACAGCGGAGTGGCAACGTATACTAAAGTAGATCCCAAAAATGTAACTTATGGTATCGGGGTCAAAAAATTCGATTCAGAAGGAAGAGTCCTGATCAATGAATTCGAGGACTTTTGGCTGTATAATATATATTTCCCCAATGGCAAGGCGTCCAAGAAACGGCTGAATTATAAACTGGCATTTTACAAATCGTTTTCGAAACATATCAAAAAACAGCTTGCCTCCGGCAAAAAGATAGTGATCTGCGGCGATGTCAACACTGCTCATAAGGAAATCGATCTGGCTCGTCCCAAACAAAACGAAAAGATCTCGGGATTTCTTCCTGAAGAACGTGCCTGGATCGACAGTTTTCTCAGGCTCGGTTTTCATGACACTTTCAGGGTTTTTAATTCCAATCCGAATCAATATACCTGGTGGGATTACAAGAGCCGGGCGCGTGAACGGAATGTGGGCTGGAGAATAGACTACTTTTTTGTCAGCGACAATCTCAAAGATAACCTTAGCAAAGCCTTTATCCGCAACAAGGTTTATGGTTCCGATCACTGCCCGATAGGCGTCGAACTAATGTTCTAACTTTTTATAGTGATAGAATAATCTGAATGGAAATAGAAAAACCGCCGGTTTGAATTCCGGCGGTTTATAATTTAGTTCGAGTAAATTCAGCAGTCGGGTGAATCGTCACCGTTCGGGTCGCAGGGTGCGGAACCGCCCGAGAAGGCATAGTTAATGACATATACAGCATCGGATATATCCACGCTGCTGTCGCAGTTTAGATCTCCTGATTCGATCGGATCCGGTGCCTGCCCGCCGGCGAAAGCGTAATTGATGATGAACACAGCATCGGAGATATCCACGACTTCATCGTCGTTGACATCGCCGCAAATATATTCACAGATATCGCCAATACCGTTTCCGTTCGTATCTAACTGGTCGGGATTGTATCGCTCGGGACAGTTGTCGACATCGTTTGCGAAACAATCGCCATCTATATCAGTAGCGGTTGTAGACAGGACTGATTTCAGTTCATCGTAGACAGCCTCATAAGAGGCAAGCGAGCTGTCCGCATAAATTATAGCTGCCCTGCAGATCAGGCTGTCATCAGGTTGAATCGTAGCCTCGCCAAATGAGAGCAAAAGCGAGGCATCCGAATACTGAGTGGCGGAAAAATACTGTCCAAAAGCCAGTGCTTCGTAGGCCCGGTAATCCCTGAAATTTCCGTATGGATAGATTTCATTTGTGTTATTTACTGCTTTCATACCCTTGTTTTCTCCGCAGGCGTAGAGTCCGCCCAGAGCACAAGTAATGTCTTCGTAGCGTCCCCGCTGGTAAACAAGGTGCTGGTCGACATTATCGACATAACCATAGTCTTCTCCGGATTGATCGATTTCGAAATCACCGAACATCCCGGCATACAAAGTCAGAGCGGTATCGCATGGATTTCTGATCGTGTAATCCACCTGGATGTATTGGCAATCCTCCAGACCAATTCCGCCCGTGCCGAGGGCATAGTTGACGGTGCCATGCAGACGGCCGTCGGACGTAGCAAAGTCGAGAGTATAATTGTTTCTTCCGAGGCTGTCCTGCCACTCTGTCAGGCTGTCAACTACGATATATTCGTCTTGAAGGTAAATCTGCTGGTAGACGATCGTATCGCTAGCGTCCACAAGACCCAAAAGAAGTGTGCCCGCGTAGAGCATATCGCGGCCGTTTACGATCATCCCCAGGTTAAGGTTGTCGTAGCCGAACTGCGGGGTGTTGGGCACATACAGTTCGAGGCAGGGCTGTCCAAGCGCGTAATAATCCTGTGATGGTGGCTGGATTGTAACTGCCACCTCGACAGGCAAGCTCAACTGCGAGTAGTCGGAGAAGGAAAACGTCAGTATGAGAGAATCAGAATAATTTCCATAATTACAGATATCGCCTGAACCTGCATCGTAGCTGATCTCGATCTGTGTGGAGTCACCGTAATGCAATAGAACCGGCCAGTTCCCGCTCAGGCTGAATTCGGTTCCCTGCAGTGAGACTGACGATAGTTCGATCGAATCCGGACCTACGTAGCTCAAACGGAGAGTATCGAGGCCAACTTGACCAGGGGTAACTGTACCCAAATCGATCCCACCTGAAGTTATCAGGCCACCAAAGGCATAAGCCAACTCCGTGTGAACATTTTCAAGTGTATAACGGTACTTGACCGCCTGCCCGGCCGAGAAAATATCACGACAGAGTTTTCTTGAGTAAGACATGATATTGCTGACATCGGGATTGTAGGGGGTGGCATTACATTCTATCGGCGGGGGTGCGTAATTGTCATATTCGCAAGCCGGGTAGTCGCTGACATGCTGGTAAAGATCGGGATCGGCAGGTGTGTCGGAAATCAGATCACCAGTCGTTTCAGCATTGGAACCATCCGGGCATTCAACTCCAAAGTAATCTTCGTGTGTGTGATACAGACCGAAGTAGTGTCCGACCTCATGCGGAAATGTCGATTTATAATTGTATGGATCAGAGCAGAGATTGTTCATGATGATCCCCTGCACTGTTGAACTCGAATATGAAGATAATCCGCAATACGGAAAGCCGGAGGAGTCGGGTACGAAATAGACATTCACCGCCGATGACTGCACGTTTTCCTCTCGAAGCTGATTATAAGCTGAGTAGTTATCTGTCCCGTAGAAATAGTAATCATCATCGATGAAATCCAGACTGTACATGTAAAAACTGACATTGAGCGGTTGGTTGAGTGCGTTGGAGGTATCGAATATATCCTGCAGGAGCGTGGTATCGAGACCGCCTTCACCCTGCGAGCTACGAACTATGTGGACTGCAATCGGAATTGAATAATGTATGTCATCACGGAATACGGTTTTCTCTTTGTAGTCCTGAAAATCACTGTTTCGTAGTAACTCGTTCTGGTATTGCTCTGCTGTGAGAACGGTTCCGCAGTCATTTCCAATTGCAAAGGAGACGGTTCCCATGGCTAGTAAAATCGCGCATATAATCATTAAAACGGATTTGTAGCAAAACATTCTTACCTCCGGCTATATTTTTATTTCTAAGTAAAACTTCCGGATCGGAAGTCAGTGCGGTAAATGTAAAATACCTCATTTTCAATATACTGATATACTCAGAATTGCCAAGCGTTTTCAGACCTGAAATCTGCCGGGTTGTGCTCAATAAAAATAAACGGGATGAGACACAAACCTCATCCCGAATTCAATAGAAACAGATTCTGTACTATGCATATACTGTCTTCAATGCTATGTAGTTTGGGTCTGTAAATACCGCCGAAAGATCCTGAAGCCTGGTGTCAGTTCGTATAACGCAAGACGCTACCTGGTCTGCTATGTAGTATACCGGGAGTGTCGTTAGAGTCAATAGGATTAGATGAGACGACTATCAAGAATTATGTAGAAATGTGTGGACAACAGGATTCAGGACAACTCCGAGGGGAGTTTTAGAATCACGAAGCGTTTGGCGTAAGCCCCAAAAACCCCCGGCTTTAGCCGGGGGAATCTATATTCAAGGCAGTCTTCTCTCGTCAGTGTGAAATCCCGAATTTAGAGAAATGTTCGATTTTAAAGATCACCCGGCCGAATCTGATCTTGGCAACCTGATAAAGTTCCCAGGCCTGAGTTTCCGGATTATAGTAATAGAGTTTGAGTTCGCGGCCTTCGAACTTATCGATATCGATTACGCGCCTGAGATTCTTCAGATCCAGAACAAGGTAGGCGGCGCGCTTGAAGACCAGATCATTGGGCGCAAACTCAAATTCAAGAAACTTCTCGCCCTTTGCGGTACCTTCGCGCAGGCATGAA
>WJMC01000081.1 GCA_014728145.1 Candidatus Zixiibacteriota bacterium
AAAGTCACCCCGATTACCTGCACCTTGCGTCTCTGGCAGTGTTCGATAATGGCGTAGGACATCGGGTGGAGTTCAGCCAACGCGTTCGGATCGTAATCGAATGCTATCAGGATTTTATCGCCCGGATTGAGGGCTTCGACCCTGTCGTATATGTTTTTGACCTCGTCGGTCACAGAGACTGGCACCGGGAATTTCCACAGGTATGCACCTGTAACAACTATAATCAGGAAAAGATAAACCCAGCGCCTGTCCAGTTGCGATAATCTTTCAAAGAAATTCATCTCAGGCACCTCCTAATCTCTTCCCAAATAGCCACGTTCGACACCCAGAAGGATCTTGATGGCGGTTGCAACCATACCCAGGCCGATCCCGATGAATATCGCCCTCTTGGCGGCCATATTCGGCACTTTCAGGATCCAGCTGGAGAGGTCGTTGACAATATCCGAAATCGGCCCCAACGGCACAAAGCGAATCATGATCAAAACAGCCGCGACCAGAAGAATCGACGATAGAAGCGTACGAGCCCTGAAGGCACGATACGCGGCCGATGCGATATAGAATGCCAAAAGTGAGAACATGGTGGCCTGAATCGGGATCATAACATGGTCAAACAATTTGACAAAGAAATAGTTTGTCAGGCTTCCACCCAGAAACAGGATATCGCCCGATTGGAGCGAGACACCCGGCTCGAAATCGAAACCGTTTCGATTGGAGAGGGTGACTATATTGTTGGAGAGATGATTGGCGACTACAATCGCCGGTTTATCCTTCTCAACATCGAGTATCCCCGCGGTCACGAAAACCGGTTCACGTCCGGCGAAGTTCTGTGAATACTCACTGAAATTACCGGCACCGTCATTATGGTGAATTCGGACAGTATTGGCATCCCGGCAGGCGATCGCGAGATCGCGACTTCCATCCTGATTGAAATCGGTTGCATGAATCGAGACCGGCATCGGACCGGTTTCGAAATTATCCTGCGTGGCAAATATTCCTGTGCTGTCACTTTTGAGCAGATACAGGATACCCTCTCTGGAACCTTCGCGATAGGCGCAGACCGCCAGGTCGATGTAACCGTTATCATCAAAATCGCCGGTAACCATCGAAGTCGGCACACCGCTGGCCAGCTGAACTGTTTCGGCCGGCTGGAAACCACCGGCGCCCTGACCGAACAAAACCATCAAATTCCGGGACTCCTGATTGGAGACGATGATATCATTTATCAAATCTGCGTTCATATCCGCCACATAGATATCATTGGGTTTTTGCCCCGCCGGAAGTGTAGTGGCTTCCCGCAGGTTACCCTGACCATCGTTTAACAACAGGCTGATATTATCGGAACCGTGGTTGGCCACGACCAGATCGTTAATCGCCCCATCGCCGTTTAAATCACCTGCCGCGATGGCTACTGGATTATCACCAACCGCATAAGCGACCGGTTTATCCAGGCGCGGTTTACCGGCATTCGTGATCTCATAGATACGGGTCTCCGGGCTGATCTGTTTCTTGACAGGGGTGAAATCATCCGGCTCAGAGACATTGCGAAGCAGGCTGACATCGCCCGATTCACTGTTGACGACCGCGATATCCTGATCGTTGTCGCCGTCGATATCGAAAGTGGTCAGGTCACTCGGAGCTTTCCCGGCTTTATAGATGTAAGCCGAGATAAACAGGGAATTACCCCGGTTCTTGAAAATCGAGATATTATTGGTGGCTTTGTTGGCCACAATTAAATCACTATCCTGATCAAAATCCACATCCGCTACGACCGCCGCGGACGGATCGTCGCCGACGTTACCGACACGGAACGGCCACCATCCGAAAAACAACATCACGATCAGGCCGATCAAGACCACGTAGGAATAGATCCAGCCGACCGCTTTGCGACGGATTTTATCAATCGACACCCTGACCAGGGAGATGATTCCCAGGGCGAGGGCGAAGATGCCGATAATGATCGTAAAGTCCAGCGCGTACTCATATAAGAATTCCGATTCTTCACGCGGGATAAAATACTGGATCAGCATGAATAGACCGGTAATGAGTACGATCTTTAATGGAATCCACTGCTTCATCTACATACCTCCTCTACAATCTCACCGTCAGCCAGTCAATGAACTGCTGCCATCCCGTAGTGGCAGCGACAACACCTACGATCACCAGGGCGATGAAGATACCTTTGCCCCAGTCCTCGGCTTTTAAAGAACCCAGCAAAGTAGGTTCGCCACTTAGATAAGCACTGGCGGCATAGAGTTCTTCGCCGATCAGGGTATAATCACAGGCGACGATGAAAAACGGGAGCTGAGCCACCTGGTCGGTACCGGAGATCTGGATCGACCCTGCCAGTGAACCGGTTTCCGCCAGAAGCAGTGATTCAGCGTGGAACATACCAAGATAGAAATTCGAGGCCGGACGTTCGCGGAGCATCATACCATTGACCGCCGCGACATAGGCGAACTGGCTCTGGGTAACGAAGAAGACGCTGTCCTCTTCATAGGAGTCAGGTCGGCCGGCTTCGGTATAAGCGTTCTTGACGACTTCCTGCGCCACAGTCATCACGATCGGATCGTAACAGGGCACCATCAGCGAACTCTGGTGCATGGCGACCTTTTTTGACACACGGCTCAGGATCGTAAAAGAACAGATTGTGGCGATATCCGAGGCAGTACCGAGACCGAGCACATACATGATCGGTTTGCCCATCTCGGTCGCACGGCCGATTGCCTCGTCGACAGCGCTGATACCGCTCAGCGGGCGAACGTAGAGTTCCTTGCCGGAGCGCGCCACAAAAATAAAATATACGGTGAAAAAGAAGAATACTACTACTGCTACAGCTACCGGCGTCTTACCAGTGTGGAACCACTCGCCCTCGGGGACAACCGGACCGACAACGGCGGACTCCGAATAAACGCCCTGGGGGCCAATGGTTCGGATTTTGTACCAGTATTCTTTACCATTGGGCATCGGATCCGGTCCGCCCGGCTTGTCTCCGCGGTCGGAGAAGAAAGTAACGCCGTAAGGCAGTCTTCTGCGCATCTTGAATTCTCCGCGACCATCGGCCGCCTCGGCACGCCAGATCTCGTATCCCATAACGACATTCCCGGAACCATCATCAATTGGCGACAACTCCCAGCTGAGATCAACCGAATGACCGTGATCATTCGGAGAATCCTCGACACTGGTCAATTTCGCCGGGGGTGGTGGTTCGGGAAGAGGTTCCGCCTCTGCCGCCGCGGTATCCATAGGTTCCGCGTCTTCGGTCTGAGCCATTAGCGGGCAGACCAGAAACAGTCCAAAGATCACAGTCAGCAGAAGCAAATGCCTCGAAAGCAGATAATCTCTCATAAGCACCTCAAGTCTATTGCGATTAATTGATCAATCCAAGCCAATCGTCCAGCAGGTATGCCATCCTGCCGGCCAAAAGTGATATACGCGCCATCACGGTATAACCGAACCCGGCACCGAACGTGAGCATCAACACCAGAATACCGATTCGCGCGGTTACTCCAAAAAATCCTTTGTGCTCCTTGGAAAAGAAGAAATAGACCAGTCCACAGAGCACACCAATGAAAATGAATATATTAGAAAAACTCGAAATGAACGTATCCATGCCATTGGAGCCCTCGACATAGAGGGGCAACATAGTGTTATTTACCTGCTGGATGAAATCCGACCGCAGGTACCTGACCAGGTTCAGGCCGGCGGTGGTACCGACGATAAATGCCAGAGCCCAGCGTGAAATCCATCCGCCCACAGGCGACAATCGCATCAAAAGCAAAACACCCAAAGCGAGCGGAATCAAAAACCAATAATTTGGCTCCTTTTCTGCCAGGGCTGGAAGAGCCCCCCCGACAATGGGCGGATAGAGCTTGGCGACCAAATTTGGCACCAGCGTACCCCAGAAGCCCATCACCATCCAGTACGCGGCCGAGACACCCACAAACAGGTGTTCAGCAAATTTGTAGTATGCGTTATCCTTGTACAAAAAGGACATAATAAATAATGTCAAAAACGCGCCCACCGTCACGAACAGTCCGGTTTGGAAAACGCTGTATGCGAATACCAAAACCACCAGGACGAATATTCCCCAGCTGATCATTTTAGTGTTCATCAGGCCTCCATTCCCCGTCTTCGCTGACGTGAACGAAACAGGAAATACATGACATTTCCAAACACGATGAAGAACATTATCACGATATGGGCTACCATCTGGGCCACCATCATGTTCATACCCGGAGTAGGTCGATCATCGAAGTGTTCGGGATAGTTCTCGACAATATGGCTTTCGTATTCGGCGGCCCCCTTGATTCCACCCATCAGGCCGACCAGCTGGTTGGGATAATAGGGATACAACTGGGGAGCCGAAACAGCGGTACATCCGCCACCGACCGGTATACTGCCGGGATCACCGGCAAACAGAACCCATTCCTTGATACCCGGGAAACCACCGCCAAAGGACACTATCAGGTCGATATCTTTAAGGCTTTCGATATCTTTCATCATCGGGATTAGCTCAATATCCGTACCTGCGGCGTCTGTGGAATACATCTTTTTCATATCGTCGACGATCACCCGGATCAGGCCCTGGTTACCCGCCTTGTAGCCCAGGTTGACATAGTCGACACCGTAACGATAGGCAGGGAATTCCGGCCTGAGGACCTGTTCGACGGTTTGCACCGTCAGGTTATGACCGGTAGCCCAGACCGCCATCAGGTAAATCCGTAGATTTTTAACCGCGGCATGACGCAAAATCACGTTCACCATCGGCTGTATCTCAGGCGCTGTGGTCGGACCGTAATCAAATGACATCAGAATTTTCGAGCCGGGCCGGAGCGTATCCACAGCATCGTAGAGGCTGATCGTGATATCGCTCGGTTTTTCCTGGAAGCGCAGTCCCAGAAGAAGCGGGACGATCACAGCCAGAGCGATAAATACGAAGATATAGCGACGATCGATAAACTGCAGTTTATCAAGTAGCGTCCTTTTCTCTTCTTTTCCGATCATAAACCCGTCACTCAAATAAAATTATTTATCAGAACCCAGATAGGTTCGCTCCACGCCCAGGATCAGGCGCAGGGCCATAGATATTACTCCCAGTGCAATTCCAATGATGATCGCCCTCTGCCCGGCCAGGTTGGGCACATCCATAATCCAGTCTGTCAGGACCGGCACGAAACGGAAGATATCAGCGATCCAGTGTAAAAATCCGGGCCAGCTCCCGACGATACCGTTAGCTATCAAACTCGGTGCCGGGGTGCGTCCCAGAAGAATAATAAATGCCGCTGTCAAGAGGATAGTGGCATCGATATTTTTTGCACGAAACGCCCGGTAAGAGGCGGATGCCACAAAGAACGCCAGAAGAGCATACATAGTCCCCTGAAGCGGTGTAAAAATCGAATCGTAGAGATTGGCGAACAGTGAACCGGAGGCCGAGACATCCCCCTGCATCCCCATTGGGTTATTGATCTTGAAAAGACCAGCCGCCAGCATTACTAGAAAGCCTATCAGCGTGACAATTGAAAACTCCCAGTCTTTCTTTTTCTTCGCTACTTTGGAGATATGCACACGGCAGAGGTTCCCGCCACCCAGAAGGAACGCGAAGACGGCGATGATGTCGAAGTAAAGCGAAAAGTCTTCGCCCAGACCGCCGAACGGTTTGTGGGGGATAAACTCCGCCACGATCAGCACGGAGCCGACAACAAATACGATCAATATCGGGATAGTTCTACGCCACATCTGCAACTACGCTCCAAAAATCGATTTAATTGTTTCCGCCAGATTATGCAGGCCTTCATCGCCCGTAATCGATGCCAGGGTTACAATGATCGCACCAACTATAATAAACAACATGGCTATAAACTTGCCCACATCCTGCCCCTTGATCGAACCGAGCTGTTTGGGCTCGCCGGACAGATAAGCCGAAGCCGCGAAGAGTTCCTCACCGATCAGTGTGTAATCGCAGGCGGCCACGAAGAACGGCAACTGGGCCGGCATGGCGGTACCCGCGATCTGGATTGCGCCGATCGAGTTGCCGGTTTCAGCCATGATCAGCGACTCGGCAAAAAACGCGCCCAGGTAAAAACAGGTGGCAGGTTTCTCGCGCACCATGATACCATCGACGGCCGCCACATAACCGAACTGTTCGTCGGTCAGGTAATGCACCATATCATCGGAGTATGCTTCAGGACGGCCCTCGGCCAGGTAGGCTTCCTTGATCGTTTCGCGAGCGGTAGTCATAACGATCGAGCGCGAGACCGGCATATTAATTTTCGTATCGTATGATGCGATAGTCCTGGCCACACGACCCAGAATCGTTATCCCCGCCACAGTCTGGACATCATCCATATCCTGAATTCCGGGAATGAACAAAATCGATTTCCCCATCTCGGTCGCACGGCCAATCGCCTCGTCGATCGCCTGCAATCCACCGATCTTGCGAAGGAACAGTTCGCGACCGCCCCGTGCCATGGCGATAAACATGACCACTGAAAGACAGATAATCAACCCAATTACGAGGGTATCCAGGTCTTCCATGTTAAACCACTGCGCAGCCGGTTGTGCCGGACCATAGATTTCAGAAAGGCTGTATTGGTCGGCTCCCAGGGCACTTACCATGGATTTCAGGTAGTAGGGATTCCCACTGTCGAGTTCGCGCCAGAGATCCATGAGTGTCAGAGAAAGAAACCCGGGACCGAAATGAAGAACCGGCTTCAAGCCCACAAAATTATCTTCGAGCCCGTAAACTCGAATGAACGCATTAAGAGGTTTCTTCTCTTCGAGCAGGACATCAACCGCGGTCAGGCTGTCAGGAGTTGACTCAAATTCTTTTTCAAGATAAACTTGAAGCTTACGAGCCAGTTTCTGGTTAATACCCTTGTATGGAAACGAGACGACCCGATAGTAATACTGCTTATCATCTTCGAGTCCCTTATCAATAAAATAATCTTCGCCATGGTTGGCTGACCCGGCCAGGACAAAGCCACTGTCGATATTTTCCGAGCGATAAACCAGATAGCGGTCGACCAACCCATAATCATCGGTATCGTCGACAGACAAAGTCCAGCTGACCCTGATACGGCCACCTTCATCATTGAGAACATCACGTGCTGTCAGATCGGTTACAGATGCAGGTTTTAAAAAATCAAATCTGGACGGGTCGATCGATTCAGCCCCAAACAACGCGCAGGCGCAAATTAGAATTAAAAACAGTGATGTCTCAACAACTTTGAATTTCATTTCAGGTTCTATACCGCGTTCATACGGGTGCGAAGGTTATCAGGCAATTTCAGGTGACTCCCAAAACACTCTACCTTTTGTGCCGATCCCTATCTCAGAATATCTTTCAGTATAACATCTTAACCTGAGTCAAGTCAAGCAATTTATAGCCTCATGAGAGCTTAAATAAACTCAAAAAGCTCACTGGCATTGACGTGGAAGGTCTTGAAAACGTTGAGTGAAATCGTAACTGAAAGTGATCAGTCGATCAGCTTGAGCCAATCGGTCAGAAGGAAGTCTATCCGGCCGATCAGAAGCGACATACGACTCATGACCGTATAGCCGAATGAAGCACCGAAAGTGACCATCAGGAACCAGGTACCGACAGTGGCGGCGGTACCGAAAAATCCGGTGTGTTCTTTGGAGAAGAAGAAATAGATCAATCCGCAGAAAACACCCAGGAAAATTATCAGTCCGGTCAGGTTGAGAGGAGCTGTAAAACTGATGTAGATTCCGGTTACGGATACAACGAGAGTAATCAGGAAATAAAATATCTTGGGACCTATTCCGAGATCGAGGCTGGATTTGCGACCGAACAGGAGCACTGTAATCGAAACAACCAATACAGCAAAAACCAATATATTGCCGATCATGATTCCCCCCTGACCGATCCACCCCAGGCTGTCCGGGGAGGTAACCAGCGGTTGTATGGTGCTCTCGATCTGCCGGATCGCGTTGGAAACCAGGTAATTGATAAGGTAGAGCCCGGAGGTGGCTCCGACCACCATAGAAAGCGGCCAGCGTGAAATCCATCCGATGCTGGGAATCAACCGCAGAAGCATCATCAGACCAAAGATACCCGCACCGGTGTAAAGCAGGTTGTATTCCAGCCTGCCCTCACTGATCAGGGCATTCATGGCAGGTTCCCAGTTGGCCCAGAATTTGGAATACAGGTTTTGCCAGAAGAGCGAGGCAAACCAGTAACCGGCCGAGATTCCGACGAAGATCGCTTCACAAAATTTATACCAGGGATTGTCCTTGTATAAAAAGGACATGATCCCCAAAGTCAGAAAGGCCGCTATCCAAACTCCAATAACCGATTGTTCCATATCTGTTCCTCGCTACTTCTTCTTGCGTCCGATTATGAAGAATGCGATATTTCCAATAACGATAAATATCATCACAACGGCGTGGGCGATAGTCTGAGAAAACATAAATCTCGTGCCCTTGGCCTGGTACTCGGTGATGCTTTCAAATTCGGCGGCGCCACGCATTCCGCCCAGCAGTCCCTGCACCTGACCGGCGTTGTAATAGGGATAGACCTGGGGTGCCTGTACCGCGGTATTACCGGCTCCGAGCCTGAGATGATAACGGTCGACAGCGATCTGGACCCATTCCACCGTGCCCGGGTATCCTGCCGAGAAATTTATCGAAAAATCTATGTCGTTAAAATTTTTGATCCCGCGCATCAATGGTAATTCCTCGTAGCGATTACCGGTGTAGTCTTTTTTAAACATCTCTTTGAAAGATGAACCCATGCGCTGGATGACGAACTCGTTGCCGGCCTGGAAACCGAGGTTGGCATAGTCGACACCATAGATATAATTCGAGCGATCGATCTCCGGGCTTTCCCATGCATTCAACAGTGCTTTGTTGGCCTGGATCGGCCCCTGGGGCCAGAGCCCCATTATCACCAGCTTGAGACGTTTCTTGAGGCAGAACTTGACCGCCGCGTTGGCCATCGGCTGAAGCTCAGGTGCCGAGGGCGGATCGTAGTCGAAAGACATCAACACGCGCGAACCGGGTTGCAGTTTGTCCAGTGCCTCGTACAATTCTTCGACTTCCTTGGAAACTGCCAGATCGAATTCCAGATCGAGAAACATCGGTACCGCCAGGGCCAGAAGCACGAACAGAAAGATCCAGCGCCGATCGAGTGCCAGTAGTTTTTCCCAGAACTGCATATCAATCACTCCCCAGGTATGATCTCTCAATTCCGAGGATAATGCGCAGGGAAGTCGAGACCGTTCCCAGCGCAATACCAATCAGAATCGCCCGTTGTCCGGCGGTGTTCAAAACCTGCATGATAAAATCAGATAAGGTCGAAAGAATTTTCCAGTCGGGTGGTAAAAATCCGAATACCAGCTCGTCAAACAGCACCCGTCCCGACAGCACCATAAAGGCCGCCACCAGAAGCAGTGTGGCCTGGAAATTTCGGGCTCGGAAGGCACGGTAAGATGCCGAAGCGACATAGAACGCCAGCATGGCGAACATGGTCGCCGAGAGCGGTGTATATATATGCGTGTAGAGCCAGTCAAAGCGAGTGCCCGGTTCCTGGAAGCTCGGCCCCCCCAGAATCCCCGTAAACGCCATGGTCATCCAGGCTAGTATAATAACCAGGCTGAAAAACCAGTCTTTCTTGAACCCGGCTACTTTCAAAATCGAGAGCTTCAAAAGGTTCAATGCGCCCAGCCAGATCGCGCAGGCGGCAATGATCGAGAGCCAGTCGGTAAACAGGTTTTCGATTCGGTTGAAAGGCGTGTGCGGGATGAAATACTGCACCACGAATGCGATACCCGCGACGGCTGTTATGATCAGTGGAATTTCTCTGCGCATAAAATACTAAACCTTAAATAAAACCTTGAAATCAAACCATCCAAAAGTCTGCACAATCACACCGATCGCCAGAAGAATCAAAATCAGCGCCTTGCCGATATCCTGTCCCTTCAGTGATCCCAAAAGCTTGGGCTCGCGTGAGAGATAGGCCGAGGCGGCGAACAATTCCTCACCGATCAAGGTATAATCGCAGGCGGCCACAAAGAACGGCAGCTGAGCCGGCATCGCGGTACCCGCAATCTGCACCGCGCCGATCGAGTTGCCGGTTTCGGCCAGAATCAACGACTCGGCATAAAACGCGCCCATATAAAAGACGGTGGCCGGTTTCTGACGGACCATCTTGCCATCGATCGCGGCCGCGTAGCCGAACTGATCGTCGGTCAGGTAATGCACCTGGTCTTCCCTGAAAGCATCCGGACGGCCAACATTCATGTAGGCTTCCTTGACGATCTCACGCGCGGTGACCATCACCAGCGATCTCGAGACCGGCACCTCCAAACGAGTTTCATATTGTGCCGCCAGTCGGGCTACCCTGCCCAGGATAATCACACCGGCAATCGTCTGGATATTCTGCATATCCTGTGTTCCGGGAACAAAGAATATTTCCTTGCCCATCTCGGTCGCGCGACCAACTGCCTCGTCGACCGCTTCCAAACCGGCGATTCTCCGTATGAACAATTCTCTTCCGGAACGCGCCTGTCTTATATAATAAAGAATCAAAAATATCAGAATCAAAGTGGCTACGAAGATATTGAAGCGGGATTTGTTAAACCACTGCTGGGTCGCCTTGACCGGCTGAGTCGGTGCTGAGACAGCCAGCATTTCTTCACCCAAAAATTCTCCCAGGGCTACCAGATTGTATGGATCACCATCAGAGGAGGAGTTAACAAAAAATTGCAAAATCGTACCCGCGGGTGAAATCATCTGCCCGACCAGTTGATCGGGATTGATACCATCCGGACCGGACAGCCTCGGACCATGATAGACGTTTTCCCAGATCGACTGGTAATACAAGGGAGATTCAAATCCATCCAGCTTATTATAATAACCGTAGGAATGCGTACTCAAAGTCAGCATGCAACCGACAGGGTTGAGACTGATCATCGGAGCCAGCATCTCGATACGATCGAGATGTGAGACAAAGAAAAACCTGCTCCACGGTGGAGGACTGAATATGTTCTTAAACGGGTACGAGGCGACCACGTACTCGTAATCGACATAGTTTTTGACATTGAAATCGAACAGCCCGCCGACCTTGAAGCCGGTTGAAACGATATACTCGTATTTGCCATCATCAGCCTTACGACGCCCCAGCAGGTAGCGTTCGACATAGCCCTGCGACCCCATCAGGCGATCATCGGGCGAGAGGTCCCAGTTCAGGGTAATCGAACCACCGTTGTCATCGGGAGTATCCTTGGCGCGGACTTCGCCGACAGGTTGCAACTTAAAATTGTCCAGGAAACTGGTATTAAAGAGGGGTTCGGAATCGCTTTGCGCGAAAACCGCAACGTTTACAAGTAACAGCAGTCCTACCAGAATTGTTACAGCTTTAGGCATGCTTCCCCTGATTTAAATTCGTCTTCGGGTGATATCCCCTTACCGGTTGAGCAATAAAAGACATTATCACCCTGCGGTCAAGTTTAAAGTCTCAGCCTTCGATCAATTCGACATTGGCGCGCGGGATAATCGCCTTTTCGCCCTCGGTGAATTCCACCTCGAGCACTCGCGCTTTGGACTCGGACTCGAGTTTCTGCAACGCCGGCGGGAGGTCCGAGACCTTGCCGATCATACCGAAATAGGGCTGACGGATAACTCGAATCGGTGAACCGACTTCGAGACCGCTGATCACTTCTTCTCCGCTTTTGGCTTTATCATCCATCTTTTCATCGAGGGGAACGATCGCCTCGGGTCGAATAACACCGGCACGAATCTGAGTAGCGCCGTTGATGCAGGCCATCAGTCCCTCTTTGGATTTCAGCAGGTTGAATGTCCGATCCGCCATATTGATTTCACCGAAGCCCTCGGTAATCACCAGGGATACTCCCAGTTCCTCGGAACCGGTAATAGCCACGCCGATATCGTAGCCCAAAAACTCGCGCAGATCCTTATCCGAAATACCTCCGGCGATAATACCCTTGGCACCCATTTCTACAGCTTTTTTAATCGCGCCCGCAGTTGCCATGGAGCCACCCACAACGACACAATCCTTGCAGGACTCATCGATGTGACTGTCCTCCAGGACGGTCTTGTTGTTGGGAACCACAACCTTGATCGAGCCATGAGTTTCACCGCCGACCCCGAAAATGCCCTGGATAAAGCTACCGATAGTGGAAATAGCGCATCCTTCATTTTCGAAGGTTTCGACCACTTCACCGGAGATATAGGCCTTGACTTCGACCGGAATCGGATGACCGCGCAGAAGCACCTGTCCGGTTACCGATGAAATCGATTCGATCGAGCCGGAAATCTTGGCCTTGGCTTCGGTCTTAAAAAGCCCGAAGAAGGATTTGTTAAGAGCGATGACTTCATTTTTTTCAATTTTGTCGCCCTCTTTTTTGAGCATGCAGTCGCCCACATCCTCAGGAGGTACACCCAGAATATTTGCGACATTGATCGGCTCGACATTTCCGGGCAGGTCGGTACGCGCCACGACATCATCGGGCTGAACCTTGTCGCCGACTTTGACCACGACATCACCCTTGAGAGGCAGAATCCTCTTTTTGGTGATCATCATTTTATCGGTAACTTTCAATCCCGGCGTATATGAATGTGCCATTTCTGACTCCTTTATGTGCTAACAGGTAAAATTCTCTTTAAGCTTCGACTTTCCTGCGCAGGATATCGCCCGGATAAGCATCCAGCGCATCCATCCACTCGATCAGGTTGTCGACCCTTTTCTGTCTGTCTTCAGAAGGTGTGAAGGGCCGGCCCCGTCCATCCAAAATCAGGCCGGAGACACCGCCCGAAACAGTCGTTTCGAGTCGGTCGCCTTTACCCAGGCCGACATCAAAACCACGCTCCGGTTCCAACACCGCCTTGGCTTTAAACGGCAAGTTGGTATCAGAATCGAAACCGAGATCGAATTTGAGCATCTGTCCGGCCATTAATTGACCTTCCTCGACCTTGCCCTCGGGGAGTTCGAGGCGATACTTCATCAACGGCTTACCCTGCTTAACAGAGCCAACCGGGGCTATACATGTGCCCAGATGAATCAGGCAGTCCTTGGTGAAGACCTCGGTGGCGGCCTTGGCATGGACCTGCGAAAGCACACCGAGCTGAGGCATCATGAAGATCGAGTCGACCGCCAAACGCGTGATCCCTTCCGGCTGGAAAGCATCAATCATCATCAGAGCGGACTGTTGCCTGCGGGGCGCGTGCGAGAGCACACCACCCGACCCGATCAGCATATTGAGCGTCATCATGTTCACCAGGGTGGCTCCCGAGGACGACTGGTCAAACGCGTCGGCGATAGTACGCTGTTGCTGGACACCTTTGAGTACTGTGGCAAATTCTTTATGCTGTATGAAAGCCAGGCGCAACGCTTCTTTGGCGATCGCCTGCTCGAAAATCAACTCTTCCATGCTCTGCGGAATCGTGGTCGGCCGGATCATTTTGTTTTTAACGCGGTTTCTGAGATCGCGCTCGTCCATGTCAAACGGCACCCAGCGCATCACCATCGGCAAAGTGGCCTCGGCAAACACGTTGGAGATCGAATAGCTCATCCCCAGATTGGCCGACACGGTACGGTTGAAGATTCCCTGGAAGACCGAGAAAACATCGGTTGTGGCTCCGCCGATGTCGACACCCAGGACTTCGATATCTTCCAGGTCGGCAATAGTTTTCATGATCTGTCCGACAGCGCCGGGAGTCGGCATAATCGGAACATCGGTCCATTTCATCAGCTTGCGATAACCAGGTGCCTGGGCCATGACGTGTTCCATGAACAGATCGTGGATTTTTTCACGAGCGGGTAGAAGGTTCTCCTGCTCCAAAACCGGCCTGATATTGTCGACGATCTGAAGGTCGACTTTATCACCCAGAGTTTTCTTGACCGACTCCCGGGCATCCTTGTTGCCGGCATAGATGACCGGCAGGTTGTAACCGGAGCCCAGGCGAGGTCTCGGATCGGCACCGGAAACAAGCTCGGCGATTTCCACCACGTGAGTGATAGTGCCACCGTCGATACCGCCCGAGAGAAGAATCATATCGGGACGCAGTCTGCGGATACGCTCGATCTGCTCATGCGGGAGACGCTTATCGTTGGAAGCGATGACATCCATAACAATAGCGCCGGCCCCCAGCGCGGCACGTTCGGCCGACTCGGCAGTCATGGACCGAACCACACCCGCCACCATCATCTGCAGACCGCCGCCGGCTGATGAGGTCGAGACATAGATGTCGGTACCTTCCCTCTTGTCGCCCTGATCCTTGGTGGGTGAAATGATGCGATGGTTCTCATCCAGAAGCCTGCGTCCGGAAAGTTCCTCCACCTCGGCTACCGCATTGAGGACACCCATGGTGACATCCTCAAAAGGAGCTTCTACAGTAGTGGGGGCTTCGCCTCGGACTATCAGGCGATACTCGCCATCGTGCTTTTCAATCAGAATCGCTTTCGTCGTGGTTGACCCGCAATCGGTTGCCAAAATTACCTTAATGTCTTCCGGCTTTATCTCTTTCATACAAACCTCTGAAACAGTTTATTTTTTCCATCTCACGGGTATACCGACCCGAAATTAAACTTCTAAAATACAATTAGCGGGGTCGATTTGTCAAGTCATCCCGCCATTATTTTAACCCCAGCAGCAAAATCGAGAATCTGATCCGATAAATAGCATTTGACAAGCCCGCTGTTTATATACATTATTGAAGCTTCTGATAACGACTTTGGAAAGGAGCAACGATGGCTGACGAGAGAAGCAAAGTTGTGACAATGTTCGATAAACCGATGACTCTACTGGGGCCGGGGCTCACCGCGGGTGACAAAGCTCCTGATTACACACTCCTGGACAACAGCCTGCGTCCGGTCACCTTAGCCGACAGCGCCGGCAAGATCCGTCTCATCTCGGTTGTGCCCTCACTGGATACCGAGGTGTGCGATATTCAAACCAAAATGTTCGCCAGGGAAGTCAAAAAAACAAGCGAGGACATCCTCTTTTACACAGTCTCGATGGATCTCCCATTCGCCCAGAAACGCTGGGTGGAGGAGAATAAAATCAGCGATACAATCACTCTATCCGATTTCAACGATGCCAATTTCGGGCTGAACTACGGCTTGCTTCTTAAAGAGATCAGGCTTTTGACCCGGGCGGTCTTAATTATCGATTCCGAAAACAATCTGCCCTACTTCGAGATTGTACCTGAAATCCATCACGAGCCGAATTACGCCGACTCGCTCGAAGCGCTTCGTAACCTGAAATAACTCGTCATTTCTAATTATCGTGTGGCGAAAAAAAATAGGGCGCTGAGTTTTAACTTTGCGCCCATACTTCTTCTTGGTATTGCGTCTGACCCTGCCACAGATCAGACACCCGCGAGTAAACCACCCCAATGTAAGCCTCATATTGAAATTATATTAAAAAAAGGTTAATCGTCGAAATCCGGGGATTTAATTCCGATATAGAGAATAAAAGCACGGCCGAAAAGGGTAGCCGTGCTTATTCAGGTATCAAGACACCGGATCCGGGAGGATCCAGCCCGTTTAATTAAATTCAAAAGTGTAAGGTAAATATAAACGGCAGGTTACGGATATATTTTTTGATATGCTTTAAATTATACAAATTTCTTACAGGGTTTTAATAAATCTCTAAAAAAGTTGTCTATCATAAAAACAGGGCCTCATAACATATGAGGGTAAACAGATGAAAAAGATTATCTTATCCGTGTTCACAAGTTTTCTGGTAGTATTGTGGATCCTGGTAGTCTACGCCAGGTAACGAGTGCCTGAAACAGGCATTCCCAAGACGGTCATTTACCTTCCGTCCAATTTTTTTACATAGATCTCCCGCCGCGATACGGCGGGTATTTTTATTTGCAACCCGCCATCATAAAATAGATCGTTACATGCTTTAACTCACAAATGGAAAACGTAAAGGATGCTTACTGATCTGTCTGTTCACCGGGAGGTGGAGAATTGGGATCGCGGTAATGACTTTTCTGCATTTCCTGCATAGCTTCCATGAATTCCTCTCCGGTGATCAGGTTCTTTTTGATCAACAGCCTTACCAGCGCCTGGGAGGCGAGATTGTTCGACAGGGCCAGTTCCTCGAAACTGACTTCCTTGGTACTGCCGTCGGGAAGGTTTATCGTCATGGCCACTTTCTTCTTTTTTTCAAACATCGTCTGCGCTCCTTTTTAGAGCTTTGTTCATGCTTCCCGTGTGGAAACCGGCCAGGTCGAGGGCGACCCAGATGAATCCCAGTTCGCGGAAGCGTTCGTTTACTTTATTTCGAATATCAGGTTGCATAATTTTTTCGAGTTCCTCCGTCATCAACTCGATGCGGGCCAGTCTGTCGTGATGGCGCACCCGCAGTTGCCTGAAACCGAGCGAGTGCAGATAGGCCTCGGCTTCTTCCACCTGCCTCAGCTTTTCGACCGTAACCGGGGAGCCATAGGGGATACGCGAGGCCAGGCAGGCTGACTGCGGTTTGTCCCAGAACGGAAGCTCGAACTCTTTTGCCAGCCGGCGCAAATCAGATTTGGTCAGCCCGGCTTCAAAGAGTGGCGAACGGACCGAAAACTTCTCTGCCGCTTTTCGGCCGGGGCGAAAATCGCCGACATCATCGGCATTAAAACCATCGAAGACAACATCGACATTTTCAAAGACGGCCGCCTCGGTCAACCTGCGGTAGAGCTCCTGTTTGCAGAAAAAACAGCGCTCGCTCGAATTGGCGGCATAGCGCGGATCGATAATCTCGTTGGTACTGATAACCCGGTAATGATCCCCCAGACCGAGTGATTGAGCGAAGCTTCGCGAACGCTCCAACTCAGCCCGCGGGTAGCTGGGAGAATCGGCAGTGAAAGCATAGACATTTTCGGGTTCCAGACTCTCTACTGAAGCGAAAAGCAAAAAGGCGGAATCCAATCCGCCCGAGTACGCCACAAGCACTGAATCGAAACCGCTGATTATCTCTTTCAGCCTCGTATATTTTTCTGAAAGCTGTCTTGTCATTGGAGACGTATAATCTCTCCCTCGGTTAAAAAGTAAACCGGTACACGCACATTTTCGCGTTGCTGGTTAAAGTGGATTTCTCCCGCGGCACCGTCGAAAAGACCTTTTTCATTCAGGCAACGGGATATCTCTTCGGAGGTATAGCTTCCGCTTTCGACGCATTCCAGTACCAGGCTGACAGCATCGTAAGTGACTGCCGCCACCCTGTCCGGGGGTTCGTCAAACTCCTTCTGGTAGAGATAAGTGAATTTCAACCAGCTGGTGTCCTCGGGCAGATACTGCGATTTGGAGACAAAAAAGACCGGATTATCCTCGCTCTCCCTCATCGCTACAACCTCATCTTCACCGTAGGAGTCTGAACCGAGAACGAGCGTATTTATCTTGTAGAAACGTAACTGCGGAAGCATAAGTTTCAACTCGGAAGCGTAACAGGGTAAAAACAAAGCCGGGATCTGGACCGGAATTTCCTCCACCTCGAGCGTATCGCCCTCATCGTTCAAGAATATCTCCGCCACGAAAGTATCCGGCAACACGGTTTCCTTCAGATCCAGCAAGAACCTCCGGAAATCACGGGTACCGCGCGGATAAAATTTCTGGTAGAAGATATCCACACCGCTGTCGATCATGGTATGCACGAAACCGTCGGTGATCTGCTTGCCGTAGGAATCCAACGGGGCAAGTATAGCCACCGAATCGAATCCCATCTCGGAAGTCACGAATTCCGCCAGTGCTTCGCCCATCCGCTCGGGAGTTGGCGAAAGCTGGAAAAGCTGATCGGAAATCGAGGTCAGGCCTTTTTCGGATGCAGTCGGGCAAACCAGCGGAATCTGCCTGACATCGGTATAAGCCGCCACCCCGACCGCCTCGGATGACGAAAGCGGCCCGATTATGGCGGTCAAAGGTTCTGAAGTGATGTTTTTAGCTTCGATCGCGGACACTATTGAGTTACCGTAGGTATCGATCTTTTTATGTTCCAGCTTGAGATCGGCCCCGCGGGAATACTGTCCGAGGGCGAGGTCAAAAGCATTCGACATCATCTGGCCAAAGCGCGCCCATTCACCGGAAAGCGGTACGAACAGGGCTAAAACAACCCGTCTCGAAGCAAACAGCTCGATCTTCTTCTGCAGGGAAGCCACCCGGGAATCATCGGAAGCCCGGGCAAAACGGAGCCTGAGATCATCCAGAAGAGATCGTGCCTGAGCAATTTGACGCTCACGATAATACTTCTCAGAAGCCGCCAGAGTCAGTTCGAGCGCGAGTTCATACCGGCCGACTTTATCGAGAAGTTTTTGTATACGTTCCGCCTCGAGGTAACCGGATGCGACTGCACGCATGTTTTTCAAAAATAGTTGTTTGTCCAGTTCTCGATCGCTTTTCTGGTAGGCTGTCATAAATGACAGGGTTGAACTGTCATAATTTTGTTCGAAATAATGGATTCGGCCCAGAAAATATTTAACTGCGGGGATAAAAGAAGATCCGGGATGATCGCGGATGAAACGGCGGAAAGCCTTTAGGGCGTCATCGAAACGATCGCTGTAATACAGCGATTTAGCTTCCATCAACTTAAAAATCGTGACACGCGCGTCCCAGGGGTAATCGGCCGCCAGTTCCGAAAAGGCGACATAGGCCTGCTCAAAACGTCCCTGACGATAGAGCTCAAGCGCTTCGCTGTAGCCTTGATCGGCCTGCGGATCGACACGATAATCCAGGGCGGTGGCCGGTTCGGCGACAGCCAGCCCCAGAAGGACCACAAACATTCCGGCTAAACGGAGAGCGCTATGAGAAAGTTCCCTCTTCTCCATACTGCCTGTCTACAGCGAATAGCGACCGAAGTCTTCAGGATTGATTCTCTTGAGACGTTCCTTGAGGCTCTCGGCATCGGTTGCCTGCCCCGGTCCGGTTTCACCCTGTTTGAGATGAAACAGGCTCTCATCGGCCAGAATCGGCGATTCACAACGCAATGCGATCGCAATCGAATCGGAGGGACGGGCATCGATCTGCAACGTCTCCCCATCGGTCTTGATATACAACGAGGCATAGAAGGTCTGTTCCTTCAGCTCGGTAATAGCGACCTTTTCGACCTCGGCCGAGAAACCGGTCACGATCAATTTGATCAGATCGTGAGTCATCGGCCGACGGTGATTGACCTCGGACAGCGCCATGGCAATCGACATCGCCTCGAAATGACCGATCCAGATCGGCAGAACCAGGTTAGGATCCGCCTCCTCTGAGTCCGGCTTGAGCACCACAACCGGAGAATTGGTGGAAACATCCAGCGCGAGACCATCGATTTTAACTTTAATCAGATTTCCCATTACTCACTCTTTTTTACCACCCACAGCTTGAGGCTGGCGACTACTTCAGGCGCGACCTTGACCGGCACGGTGAAAATGCCCAGCGCCTTGATCGGATCGTCGAGCAGGATATGCCTGCGGTCGACATCGATACCTTCCTTCTGAAGCAGATCCGCAATCATGGTGGTTGTGACCGAACCGAAGACTTTTTCCTCCTCGCCGACATTAACTTCAGCCGTGAGCGAGGCTTTTTCTATACGGTTTTTGATACGCTCGGACTCCTTCATTAATTTGCGGTCACGCAGTTCTTTCTGCAGTTTGATCTCGTCGATCGCCTTGAGATTGCCACGGGTGGCCGCTACCGCGAAATTACGCGGAAGCAGGAAATTGCGCCCGTAACCGTCCTTGACCTCGACCACTTCACCACATTTGCCGAGCGTGTCGATATCTTCTCGTAAAATGACTTTCATAACTACCTCACACTATAATAAGCAATATTTTATTCGCTACAAGTACTTTCCTAACCAATCTGGGCGGCCCGCACCCTCCGGAAATCAAAATGGCTGTCGGCCAGCCCGATGATTCCCAGAATCAGCGCACCATATATATTGAAAATAAACAACGCGAAATAGATCAAAAACCTGGCGAACTTGCTGAGTTTCTGCTTCTGCATGAAAAACTCGACGTTGGACAATCCGCTCAGAGTAAACAGTGTAAAACAGAACAGGGCCAGGTTCTCACCGATATCCTCGAGCAAACCGGAAGTCAGCAAAACGATCAGAAGCGAAAACCCAAACAATAACAGCAATCCCTCCGGCATCTTCCAGACCGCGAAACGGGGCAGTCTGCGAATATACATCTTCCGCTTCTCAAACAGGTATTGAAGAAGCAAATAGGAAGCTCCGGCGATGGTCATGAAACTGATCAGCAACAGACCGGGCAGGTATTTAACCAAAAACCGGACAAAACCCAGGTAATTGTCACGAACATCTTCCATTTGCTCGTCGCTCAGATTCAGGTTACCCTGTATGTTTACTTCCGATGTCATTCGCTCAAAATCCTGTTCTATCTGCGGTTTGATTTCGGCGTAATAGCGGTCGGTCGAGCCTACACCGGCAAAATAGAAAGCCGAAGCTATCACGACCGGAATCAGAACCAGAAAGACAGCTACCTTAGCTGACAGGTTGGTACGAATGCCAAACGTCAAAATGGCCGCCGGCAGTAAAACCAGAACAACGTTTTCAATTATCAGGACCTGTCCACCAACCATGGCTGAGACAAGAAGCGATACTGCCATGGAGATAAGCGCTACTGTAAACTGCCGGCCTACTGCCAGGTAGACTAAGGCGGCGATGGCCACGATCGCGAGGGGGATATTGAGAAACTGAAGAACAGCCAAACCCCCGAATGAGATTACGGTCAGGACCGCCGGTATGGTCAGCCTGTCTTTCAAACCGGACACGCCGTCTATTTAAAAGTCTCTTCCACAAATGGAAGGATGGCCATATACCGGGCGCGCTTGATCGCGGTCTTGATACGACGCTGATTCTTGGCGGAAACACCCGATACC
Organism: Candidatus Zixiibacteriota bacterium; assembly: GCA_014728145.1. Classification (NCBI taxonomy): domain Bacteria; kingdom Pseudomonadati; phylum Candidatus Zixiibacteriota; species Candidatus Zixiibacteriota bacterium. The sequence goes on from WJMC01000081.1 coordinate 20,861, forward strand.
CGACGGGGTATGATCTTGCCGCGTTCGGTGGTGAACTTGCGAAGCAGGCGCTCGTCTTTGTAGTCGATTCGATCCAGCTTCAGATCGGCAAAACGACCCGACTTACGCATCTTCCTGTCGAACATATTCTTGCCACGTCTCATTGTTTAGCCTCCTCGCTTTCGTCCGCAGATTCTTCAGATTTGGCTTCTTCGGGTCCGCTCTCTGCCTCAGGAGCCGGAGGCTCCGGTTCGGGCTTGGCTTCCTCGGCTTTGGGAGCAGGCGCGGGAGCACGTTCTGACTTTCGATCCCCGGCAGTCTCCTCGGGCTTCTCGAAATCGAACGGGAATTCCGGAACTACCGTCATAAAACGCAGGCAGTGCTCGTTGATCCGCAGGGCTCGTTCGATCACACGCGGAGTATCCGGGGGAGCTTCGTAGTACAGGAATACATAGTAACCCTGGGGACGCTTCCGAATCGGATAAGCGAGCTTGCGTACTCCCCAGTGATCGGTTTTGACAATCTGACCGGAATTAGACTCAATCAAGCCGACAACTTTTTTCAACTCGCCGTCAAATTCAGGTTCTTCCAGCTGGGCATCAAAAATGAGCGCAGTTTCATACTGTCTCAATGAGGACCTCCCTTCGGTCATTCGGTTCTTTCCCCGCTTGAAAAGAACAGGGGGTTAGTTGTATTTATTCTGGGCCGCCTCGAGTCCCTCTCTAATCAAGAAAGCGACAGCTTCCGCGGCCGTGTCAATTGTCTTTTCTACAAGCTCAGTTTCATTATCGTCAAAGGCCTGTAATACAAACACCTCCGAGGGCAGTTTCTCCGGCTGTGGACCTATCCCCAGCCTCAACCTCGAAAAACGATCTGTGCCAAGTTCGGCGATGATATCTTTCAGGCCGTTATGTCCACCCGCCGAACCTGCAGGGCGAATCCGTATCTGCCCCAGCGGAAGATTTATATCGTCGCAGACAACCAGGACCTCTTCCGGATCGATTCGATAGTAGGCGGAGCATTCACGAACCGCCTGACCGGAGAGATTCATATATGTCTGCGGCTTGATAGCTCTTATCTGTGAACCCGCTACCCGCAGACGGGTTTCGAGCCAACTGCCCTTACCCGTAGCATAATTTTGTCCGGCCCGACGCGCCAGTTCATCCAGGAGCATAAACCCGAAGTTATGGCGGGTCAGCCGATATTTATCGCCCGGATTTCCCAGGCCCGCAAGAAGCTTTATCAGAGCCATCAAGGAACTCAAAAATATATGCCCGTGCACATCCTGTCAAGCAATATCGACCGCCAGATTACAATTCGGGCTTTATTCCAAGGGGCAGTCGGCGCAGGGCTCGGGACCCGAACGGAACAGGAAGTTTATCATATATATGATGTCCTGTATGCCGATTTTGTGGTCGCAGTTGACATCCACGGTCTCAAACGGAGAAGGTTTCGGGCCATCGACGAAAATATAGTTAATCAGGTAGACCACATCGGCCACATCCATATTCTGGTCGTCATTGAAATCACCACAGATCGCCAGCGCTTCAAGAACATTAATGGTGAACCTGTATTCCGAGTTGTTCCCGAGGCTGTCGGTGACACCGAGTTCAAAAGTGAAATCTGTGGCATAAGTCGGCTTGCCGGAAATCACCGCATGGTTGTCCTGGCTGGCAAAAATGAGCCCGTATGGAAGCTGTCCCCAGGCCAGTTCCCAGTCGTACGGCTTCTGGCCACCTACCGCATCGACTTCGACATGGTAAGGCAGGCCGACTCGGCCATCGGGAAGGTTCTCCCCGACTATCTGGACCGTGAACTCAGGTTTGTATTCGACTGTACAGAGAATCTTGTTATTGGGATCGACCAGGATAGTATCCGGTTCAGCCGGCATTTCGAACGTATACAGTTGTCCGCGACGGTCATTGAACAGATTGAACAGGATCGAATCAGACCCGGAAACCATGACGACTTCTATCGGCATGGTGAAGACCTTCCAGCTCTGCACCTGCTCGATAAACAGGTCAACCCGGTAGCCCGATTTATCAGGCAATTCTTCCGACAGCCATGAATATTCGTAGTTGGGATTGCCGGGACTATAAACCCACTGGTTAAAAAACCAGTCCAGGGGCGCGCCGTAAAATGTCTCGGCCACGCGCTCGAGATCTTCGGTGTATGCTGACTTATATTTCAGCTCGGGGTCATGGAAATAAGCTTCCATGCACTGGCGAAATGTCTCGTCATCACCCAGTAGCGTGTGAAGCATATAGAAAACCCAGCTTCCCTTGTCGTAGACAGTGGCGCCGTCGAAAACGTTGTCATTCACGAGATCTTCGACATAAGGCGTGCCGGCATCGAGTTGCCTCTGGCCGGCCAGCCAGCTTTTGTAAGCCGCTTCGCCGTAATGATACTTGATATAGAGAGCTTCCGAATATGAAGCGAAGCCTTCGTTGAGCCATATGTGATGGAAACTCCGGCAGGTGATCAGGTCGCCACCCCACTGGTGTCCGGCCTCATGTGCTATCACCCACTCGGTATTAAACGATGGACTGATCGAGGTCATGGTCTGATGCTCCATCGCGCCACCCCAGCCGAAGTGGTTATGGCCATAGCGCTCCGTAACCCAGGGATAAAGAGTGAACCAGTAGGATAAAGCTTCCAATACGGGTACCACATAGTTTTCGCCAAAGTATGCCGATGACATCGGGTTACTGGGAGGAGCTCCAGGCAGATAGTAGCTTTCGATCGGCATGAACTGCCCCGGTTCGTATTCCCAGGTCTGGCTGTAATGTTCGTAATCAGTGCACCCAACCGTGATCAGATATTCAGCGATCGGGAAACCGTGATGCCAGTGCGTAGTAGCGGTACCGTCGCCGTTGTCGACTCTGCTCTGCTGGATGCCGTTGGAGGCGAAGAGGTAGTCGGCAGGATGGGTGGCGATTATATCCATCGAATCCGGTTTGTCAAACGGAAAATCTTTGCAGGGAAACCAGAAGCGGGAACCGAACGGCTCGGTCGATGAAAACAATATCTCCGAACCGAGACTTTCGTAGAATGCCATATAGCCGACCTGGTTGGGATAAGCACCGTAATTGACTTTCAGCGTGGTTTGCTGGCCGGAATCAAGCGGATGATCGAGATAGATCGTCATCAAAAACCAGAATGTCTGGTCGTGGCTGACCCCGATGGTATCGTCCATTGTCACAGAAAAAACACTATTGCCTTCCCAGAAATTCAGATCAACCGTGTTCAAATCATCGACTAAACTGGTAATCGTGATCTCGTTGTAACCCTCTATATATCTGTTGGTGAAATCGAACTCGAGGTTGATGAAATAATGGTTCACATCGTAATCGTACATATTCGGGGTGGGTTCCGTGTAGTTTTGAAGGTAGGACAGCTTCAGCCCCTGAACCTGCCGTTCGGCCTTTTTCATGCAGGCATGCTGTTCGCTACGATGCTCGATCCAGTTTTGAAACTCGGCCTGTGAAGGTTTTTCAAGCATTGTTTTTGATTTTGGCTGATAGAGTTCGGCAGTAAGGTTGAGGCAAAAAATCAGTACCAGGGCAAGCGTAAACATGAGCCTGCCGGTTGCTTTAGTAGTAAAATTCATCTGACAACTCCTGTATTTGCGAGTAAACCGCGAGTAGCTGATATTACTCTATTGATAACTCATTTTCCCCGGCTGTCAATCGCAAAGAAATAATAACTTATAGCTATTCCATATTCCAATAAACGGGAATGAGAGCGCAAGGTTTTGATATTTTTGATTTAGATACAATAATTGAGGTTCTTTTCCGGAGAGCTTTCCTTCGCGGGAGGCAGGCTACGGGGCAAAAGCAACATTAGCAAAAGCGGGAAGACGATGATCAGATAGACCCATTTAAAAGCGATAACGTAGGCAGGAGCGGAAAACAGTGTGGTGTAAAATCCGAGCCACAACCTTCCGGCAATGTCGAAATCCTCGAATTTTAAAATCGCAAAGAGAGTGATCATCTGGGTCAACGGCAATATCACCAGGCCGGTAAAGACTGCCAGGATCCAGTCATTGATATAGCGGTTTTTGGTAGGTCGGCCATTGATCCGCAAGTACTGATACCAGCGAATGACCAGGAAGCTGATATAGGCGGCCAGCGGAAATGAGACAGCAGATACATTAATAATTGGCGTATGAACATAAAAAGCGATCGGGTTGTCCGGAGAAATCGGGTCGATCATCTGGTAGAAATTTCCCCATTCGGTATTGAAATAGAAGCTCATACCTATGTCAGTAATCTGGTCCAGGAAAACGTAGCCAACAACCACCACGGCCATGATAAAAGTCACCGAGCGGACAAGCCTGCGGTCGTAGCTGTGACGGTCGTTTTTTTCATTGCTTCTTTCTGGCAGAATTTTTTGCAGGTAGACGGCGTACACCATCAGGAGCCCGAGAATCAACAGGCTGGGCCAGATCAGCTCAGAATAATAGCCTCCGAACTTCTGCAGGTAGGCGATCACTCCCCGTTCACCCGAGGTGGCCAGTTCCAGAAAAGCTTGAAATTCATGTGGAAAATAGGAGACATTGATGATAGCATAAGCCGAAACCATAGCCATCAAAACGATCACAAAGTAGTCATAAAAGAGGACTGTGATAAAACCGGCCACGATGAACATCGTAGCACCGGCCACCAGCCCGTTTTCCGGCTCGCCCCCACGCGACATGACCATGGCAAAGACTAAAAACCCGACCAGAAGGCCCATCCCTGTAAACACGAACATGCGTTGCAGGGGCCATGCCAGAAGCGCACATATCAGCGCACCTCCAATTCCCCAGAAATACATGTCACCAGCATTGCTGGCAAAAAACTCGCCAAAGAAAAGCCCCAATCCAAATCCGATCCAGAGCCCCATCACGATCAGGAAAATACGAAATATCCGAAGCCCCCAGATCACGCTGGCGAAGGCCAGGATCAGAACGAAAGAGAAAAATATCGCGTCGTATATTTCCACTGTTATCCCGCTCAAATACAGGCGAAAAAGTAAGTTAGGATTAGTTAACACCAAACCCAGAACTTGTCAAGCTCTGAAACTGTTGTACAAGTTGCAAATATTGTTGAAACAAGTTAACTTATATTATTATATAATAATATCTTGTGATGATGACGATGATTAAATAGAGGAATTTATGGCAAAATCTGCGGTTGAGTTAAAAGTCGGGGTCGTGGTAGTAATCGCCCTGGTCATGTTTTTCACGACGATTTTCTGGCTGAAAGGTTTCGATCTCCAGAAGAGCTATATGAAAATTGACGTGGTCTTTCCCGATGTGGGCGGGCTCAAGACCGGTGATCCGGTCTCGGTAGCCGGCGTGACACGGGGTAAGGTGGTCGAAATCGACCTGGTCGACAGTCTCGTGATGGTTTCGCTTCAGATCGAAAAAAACACCCCGATCTATACAGACGCATCTTTTAGGGTCAAGAATATGGGGCTGATGGGTGAACGATTCGTGCATGTCAGCACCGGGTCATCCGGTGACAGGATCAACTCAGACAAAGTTTTTATCGGCAAAACCGATGTGAGTTCGGCCGAGTTGATCGGGGTAGTCGGTGAAACCCTGCGCGAGGCCCAGGCCATTTTGGAGGAAATCAAGACCACTGTAGCCTCGGAAGAAAACCTCAAGAAGGTGACCGGGCTGGTGACTTCAATGACTGCAGTGACCGACAAGCTCAACACCATGCTGGGCGAAAACCGCGCAAAAATCGACCGGACCGCCTCGAATTTCGAAAACATGTCGTCGCAACTTGCCAGTTTCGTCGATTCCACCACCACGAAACTGGATGGAACCCTGAACAACTTCGAGCGGGCGTCCACCAACTTCAACAAGGTGGTCGATTCATTGACCGCGGTTTCGGATTACCTGGCCGGCTTCCTCGAGAAGATCGAGCGGGGCGAGGGTTCCCTGGGACTGCTTTCCACCGATGAGACCCTTTACCAGGATGTAAAGAAGATGGTTCGTTCCCTGGAAGATATCATCGTCGATATCCGCCACAATCCAAAAAAATACCTCAACGTCGAAGTCGAGGTATTTTAA